>NZ_JAVRBQ020000132.1:0-44714 GCF_034531215.2 Nostoc sp. ChiSLP03a | reverse complement strand
TGTCGCCTGACGATAATGAGCCAGTAGTTCTTCCGTACTCATGTGGTTAACGATCGCAATCCGTTTCGGCATAAGACGTAGATAGATACACTGCAACGATCCCAGCTTTATTATAAGTATTTATCCGAACTTGATATTACTGCTGATTTGGCGACGAGAGATGTTAGCTGGTGTCTACATTGCTCGTTGGGTGAAGGTATTTGACGGTACGCAGGAATTCCCAGCGATCGCTTTTGTTGCTAATCGCCAACATCCCAGGTACGCTCATAAGATACCATTAACAACTACTGTGAATAGCATTGCTACCGCATCGGGAAAATTGGGTTCCTGTGCTGATTATCTGATGAAAACTGTTGAGGGATTAATCGCAGAAGGCATTAAAGATAGACAATTACTCTGGTTACATAAACAAATGTTGGCAAAACAACAAGCACTTTTAGTTAGTGGCGATCGCTCTATTTTAGGGCCTATTTCCGGGCAATAGCCATGATGTGAGCGCTCATCCCCAACATAGAGGGTTCGGTTTCTAACCAACGAATCGCTTCTAAAAGGCGATCGCGGCGACCGACATCATTCCAGTGTTCCTGAAAGTTTTGTAATAACCAGCCTGCCCCTTCAATCGCTAAAATCTTTTCAGAATGTAAACCCGCTTCTTCAACCTCTGCTCTGAGTTCTTCTGGATGATGAAAGAAGGTTTTTGTAAAGTAGCGAGGATGGTTGTTTGGGTTACGGTGTTGACCATCAATCAAATCCTGTTTAACAATCTCTACAAACTCAGGATCGTCTAAATGTCCGCCAAATAATCCATCTAAGGTTGAGGCAAAGCGAGAAACTCCCGCAGCGAAAACAAAACCTCCAGTTTTTAAGATCCGATAAGTTTCACGCAAAGCAATAATCCGATCTGTACGTTCAGTCAGATGATACAGAGGCCCAAGTAAGAGAACAGCATCAACACTATTATCCGCCCGATTCAGTTGCCGAGCATCTCCAACAGCCAAACTAGCTAAAGGATATTCCGGTTGAGCTTGAGATAAATGTTGAGCTTGCTCTATGTGCAAAGGAACCGCATCAATGAGATGAACTTCATAGCCTTGTTGAGCAAGCCAAAAAGAATAAACGCCAGCGCCACCGCCAACATCGAAAATCACTGCGGGTGGAGACGGTAGGTAGCGGCTAATAAGTTCTTGGCTTCGGGCTAATTCCAGCAAACCTGCACCTTTTGATAACCGATTTTGCTCCCGACCACTCGCGTAATGGATTAATGCTTCATCTCCAAGCAGATTGTTTAATTCAGATAAATCTGACATCGTGAATCTCAACTTCAATCAAATCATTATCTTTAAAGTTATATAGCTCCCGCAGTTTCACATCGCAAGCTATCTCAATAATTGTTTTTGGATGATCTCCATTTTCAGTATTATTTTTGTCCGTTCTTAAGATAAAAGCATCTCTGCCAAATATCTTACAGGGAACAATGCTCACAGAAACAGTCCCTCCATATTCTTCCTTTTCCAAACGCATAACATTTTTCGGGAGATGGTAAGGTCGATCTAATTGAATATTTAAAGTTCCAGGGAAGAATTTCATTCCGGTTTTTCTCAAGTAATATTCCTGGAATTTCTCAATCCAGTAAGAAAAGTTTCCTAAACCACTGACAACCTTACCTTTTAAGATTTTCATATATCTTTATGTATATAAATAAGCTGGTATTTATATCAGTTGAACTTAAAGAAGAATTCAAAATTCAGAAACAATAATTTGTCTCTAACTCTTTCCCCCTGCTCCCTATTTGTATCAACCTTAAAGTAAAATGGTATTAGAGGGGAGTAGTACTGATACCGCGCACAAAAATATCTACACAGGTTTCGATATAGTCCTCACAGCTATAGTTGCCTTGATTGAATTTTGCACTGCGGCATAGCATTCCAGCTAACAGCATTCCTGTGAACATATCGACAGCCGGAAATGGATCGAGGTCTGCTCTGACAGTGCCTCGTTTCTGACTCGATTGCAGGTAAGCCACCAGTTTTTCCCCTAAAGGCTTGGCAGCTTCTTGAATCACTTGTTTAGCTGCCTCTGGATGACGTTTGGCTTCTCCAATGAAGGTGCGAATTAAGTCCTCCTGTGTCTCTAGCATAGTATTGTAGAGATGGGCATACTGTTTTAAATCAATTTTTAGATCCTGTGTCCACGCTTCGGGGTATGCAAGGGCTTCTGTCTGGAGTGCCAAGGCATTCTTCATTACTGCTCCCAGAAGTTGTTCTTTGCTAGCAAAGTGGCGAAATAAAGTCACCTCATTCACACCAGCAACACGAGCTATTTCACGGGTAGTTGCTCCTTGAACACCTAAACTGGCAAATACCTGTAAGGCGGCTTCTATCAAACGTGTACGGGTGAGAGTTGATGAACGGATGGTTTTATGCATTTATGCTGGCAAGTACTTACTTTCATCATAGATTATGTAGAAAAAGTGGTGATAATTTGAGGAAAATAGTGTTGATGCCAACATTTTTAAAATTATTTAAAATATTTACCTTCTCAAATTGATTTTGGTGTGGTAACTAATGTTTTACTCATTTTAGTAACTGGAACAACTATCCCACTTCTTAAATAATGAGGTGCTTTTTGGATAGCAGTAAATCCTAGTCGTAAATAAAACCCTTCAGCATAAAGGCTAGCGGTTGTAATTACCTTATCTATACCTTGCTCAGTTGCTTCATCGCAAAAATGTTGAACTAAAGCACGTCCAATACCTTTACCTTGATATTTAGGGTGAACATACAGCCCGATTAGTTCATCAACAATGAAACTAGCAAAACCTATAACAACATCTCCCTCGATCGCAACCCAGAAAGATTCGGTTTTCATACTCTTCAAGATATTTGAACCATCAGGTTTATCGCGGTAATTGCGCCAAGCTAAAAGTTCTTTTTGAGTGTAGAAAGTTGCAGGCAGAGCTTTGATAGCAGCAATATGAATTGCACTCAGCACCCACGCATCTGTTTCTTGGGCAGGTCGAAGAGATATTTCGTTAGCGCTCATAGGTTCAGGGCTGGCATTGGAGGCAGGGGGAAGGGGACAGGGAGCAGGGGGCAGGGGGCAGGGGGCAGGGGGCAGGAGGGAAGCAGTATGAATGAAAACTTTAGTTCTGGGCTATGTGCCCAAGTTTAAAAAGAAGAATTGTTCTATTTATACACTTGTTCGCGAAAATCTCGATCCAATTGCTCCCCCAACTTGCCCAATAGTATAACTCCTGAAATATAATCTACGGTAATTTTATCGATAAAAAGTATAATAACCTTTAATCAACACTAATTCTATCGGCAAACCGTATATTATGGATAAAGCAATAAATTAACCAACTTCAAAAGGCAAATTTTGAAGCAATTAAGCAATATCTTGTGATAATTGGCTAATTTTGCTGTGTTTATTTTGAATATCTGCTTAAAGCTTGCTCCTTTGGAGTATTTAGCAAGCTGGCAGATATTAGAAAGTTAAAAGGAGTGAATGTGATCAACGCCATACAAATTAACGAAAACTTGACAACGACAGGACAAGTTATACCGAAACAGCTTGAGCAAGCTATTCAAGAGGGTTTTAAGTCTGTTCTCAATCTGCGATCGCCTGATGAACTAGGATTTTCCAAAGATGAGCAAAAAGTAGCGGAAGCATTGGGGCTGTATTATCAAAATGTTCCACTCAAGGTGGATCTCAAAAATTTGAATGAAGAGGTGATTACCAAAATCCTCACGACACTCGAACAAATCCCGAAACCAGCAGTTGTGCATTGTGCCGCCGGGATGCGATCGACTGGAATTGCGCTGTTGAGTATCGCTATCCAGGAAGGATTAACGCCAGAGGAAACCTTAGCAAAAGCAAGGAATCTCGGTTTTGGATTCTTTGAACACGCTGGCGTTAGTCCCCGATTGAAGCAATTATTTGTGGACTACGTTAATAAACACGCGAAGGTAGCTTTACCTGCTAGCTGCTCTTAAGTATTAGTAATTTCTAATTGTTATGTCTTAATAGACTAAACGGCTGCTATACAAATTATTGAAGAAGAATTCAGAATTCAGCAATCTTGACGCTCTCTACGTTCGCGCTGCGGTAGCGAGTCCCACAGAATTCAATTCTGTTAGCGGATAGCTAATGTTTAGCCCATTCTGACTTTGTGACTCCTGAATTCTTTCTTCTTAAAAATTCAAAACTGCTCTTGCTGAAAGCAGACAAGAGCAGTTTTGAATAGCAAAGCCCAACATAAAAACTTAGGCATCTTCAAGTTCAAATTGAGCCACCGTAACAGCATTAAAAGCGAAAGCTAAAACTAATGGCATCGGCGACTGAAACCAAAAGGTAAAAAGAACAGCTAGGATTGTGCCAATTACTGCGGATATTGACCACAATCGTTCTTCCAAAGTCAGTCCTTTTTCGGCTTTAATCAATCTGAGAACATGAACTGGAATTGGCTCTGGCATTACCCCACCCGGAGGAAAAGCCCAGAAATTGTTACGTCGCTCAACAAATAAATCTGTCCAGCCATTTTCTTGGCACCATGCCTCAATCCATTGAACAGAGTAATGATTCATCATCGGGTTTCGGAGTTCGGTTTGTGGAAGTTGTGTACTTGGTGAATGTAAACTCTGGGAGATTCCTGAAGAACTAACTAATCGCTATAAAATTAACGCTAATTATCGAGCTTTAAACTTTGTTAAGCAATTGAGACGCATATAATTACGCTCAAACCTTGCTTTCATTAATTAAAAGACTAACAGTCTATCGGGGCTGTTGAATTTAAAAGACAACAAACTTTACTTGAAAAATGGGAAGTCAAGAATTGTAAATAACTCCGTGAGTATTACTGCTCAAAAAAACTTTTTATATCTTGAAAATTTAAATCTACGAATGAAGAATTGTAAATAAGTCAACAAGCATAGACTATAGGAAACATTGCTTTATCAGCTAAATTATTCCTTGAGAGTTAGGAATTTAAAGTTTTATTTTCATCAAGAGCGATAAATTATGCTCCCCGTCTCTATTTTACTAAAGCTTGCTTGCTGTGAGAAATAATTTATACTCAGTCATGGCGATCGCTATTGTATTTAATAAATATTCTTCTCAGTATCTAATTTTAGCGCGATCGCAGATTGCCCCTCTCTACCTCAAGTAGCTGGGAGAATTTTGCTAAAGTAAGAAGTCTATGCTCTTTTTGCGTTACAAAATATTAAGCAACGGAAATACACGTTATGCAAGTCCAGTAGCAAGGCTGCGAGTCTCAATTAGTACGAGCCAGTCTTGCTAATATTCAAATGCGGTAATTAAATGGGTAAACTATACACTAAATTGGCTCTCAATATTTTTTGGCGGCAAACACTAGCATTCCTTCTCGGAATTATTATCTGGTGTGTGGCCGATCCAGCAGTGGCAGTAGACTGGACTCATCCGCTGTCATTTAGCAATGCAGAGCTATCAAGACGTGATTTTTCTGGACAAAGTTTGCAAGCTGCGGAGTTTTCTAACGCCAATATGGAATTGGCTAACTTTACAAACGCTGATTTACGGGGAGCAATCATGAGCGCTTCGGTGATGACAAAAGCAAATCTTCACGGAGCGGATTTAACGAATGCAATGGTCGATCAGGTAAACTTGACTAAGGCAGATTTGAGCGATGCAGTTTTCAAAGAAGCTCTTTTGCTCCGTGCCATATTTAATGATGTAAATATAGACGGTGCAGATTTTACAGATGCAATTTTGGATAAAGCGCAAATCAAAGAACTGTGCATCAAAGCCAGTGGTGTGAATTCCAAAACAGGCGTGCAAACTCATGATTCTCTAGGATGTCAATGAAGCGTGTTGGTGTAATTGGTGGCGGACAACTTGCCTGGATGATGGCGGATGCAGCACAGAAGCTAGGAGTAGAATTAGTAGTACAAACTCCAAGCGTTCACGACCCGGCCGTGTCAATCGCCAAAGAAACTGTTTTTGCGCCAGTTGATGATGCAAATTCTACGGAAATATTAGCTCAAAAATGCGATGTTATCACCTTTGAAAACGAATTTGTTAACCTGAATGCTTTATCTGGTTTAGCACAGCAAGGCGTTTGTTTCCGTCCCAGATTAAAAGCTTTAGCTCCTCTTTTAGATAAATATCATCAGCGTTGCTATTTACGCGACTTGGGCTTACCAGTTCCTCAATTTTTCGCCCTTGACAAGGTAGAAAATCTCAAATCAAAAATAGAATATCTAGGTTTTCCAGTAGTTTTGAAATCCCGCCGTCATGGTTATGATGGTCAAGGTACTTTCATAATTCAGGATTTTGCTACTTTAGAACAAAAGTTAAGTGATGAAACCACAACACAAACTTTAAATCGCTCGCTATTCTTGTTAGAAGAATTTGTTCCTTTTGAAAGAGAACTAGCAATAATTGCAGCTCGTTCTGTGGAGGGGGAAATTGTCACTTACCCAGTAGTGGAAAGCCAACAAGAACAACAAGTGTGTCGGCGGGTGATTGCGCCAGCAGAGATTACGCCTAATCAAGTAGCAGAAATTCAAGCGATCGCACATACTCTATTAAATAGCTTAGAAGTCGTAGGCATTTTTGGAATTGAGCTATTTCTGAGTGCTGATGGCAAAATTCTGGTAAATGAAATTGCACCACGTACCCACAATTCTGGGCATTTTTCTCTTGACGCTTGCGAAACTTCTCAGTTTGAGCAACACCTGAGAGCAGTTTGTGGTCTACCTTTGGGGAATCCGGCTTTGCAGTACGCTGGTGCTGTCATGATCAACTTACTAGGGTATGAAAATTCTCACAGCGACTACCAAAGCCAGCGTCAACAAATAGCAGAAATTCCCCAGGCGCACGTTCACTGGTATGGGAAGACAGAATCACGTCCTGGGCGGAAGTTGGGACATGTTACCGTTTTGCTCGACGATCAAAATCGAGAGTCGGCAAGTGCATACGCCAATGACATCGCCCACAGCATAGAATCTATCTGGTATCCAGGTAAATAGATGGGAAAATTTCGCTGTTGAACACACAACATCTTTTGAAAAGCTATAATGAGTGAGTTGCACTACGACGTTGGTGACTGCCATCAAGTTTTTTGATCTATGCCTTTAATGACAAGGGAGTCAACTGTTCTCGTGGCAGTATACCGGGCATGTACCCGGAAACTTTAAACGAGGAATTTAGGTTCCCACCTGGATAAACCCAGGTCATAAACTTAGGTAAAACGGCGTCGCGGTGAACTTAAAATTATTAGCTCCCAAAATCAGTTAGAATTTGGGAGCTTTAATTATTTCAATCAATTTAAAATAAGCGAACTGACAGTAAAGATTGCCATATTTTTGGGAAACCTAGATACTATCGTGTAATCGCCGCAGCCCACGCCAAATGCGGCAAGCGAGTCCGCGCTCGTCTGGGGTTTGCCCCAAATTAGTAACTGGCATTGGGCACTGCTCTTTAATACTTTTAATACCAGTTTTTCCATATAAACAACAGATTAAAGCTGATTTTCTGAATGGAATAACAGCACAATGCACGCCACAAGCCTTGAGAGAGCGTGATTAGGAATTACGAATTGGTAGAAAGTAGCATACACAGTCTTTACCAATGTAAGTATAATAAATAATCTTGTTTAGCGATCGCTTTAGGTAATCTCAGTTAAACTTTAGGAACTCTTCAAAGGATTTCCAGCAAAAATTACCTGGCAAGAGTTGATTAATGTCTAAATAATTGGAAGGGAGTATAACACTCCCCGTGATTATTCGTGCAGCGAGTTGAGAGTGCATGAGCTACTGCTTAAATCCTACCTGTTCCAATCCAGAAAATTTGGTATATAGCCAAAGGTGTCAGTCTTGTGGCTCGCAACTACTGTTGCGCGATCGCTATCAGGCGATCCAACCATTAGGCCAGGGTGGCTTTGGAGCGACCTTCCTAGCCAACGATCGAGGCTTACCAGGAGAACCGAGTTGCGTAATCAAACAATTACGCCCATCAGGAAGCGCCCCACACGTTTTACAGATGGCTAGAGAACTTTTTGAGCGAGAAGCTAAAACTCTAGGTAAAATTGGCAACCATCCCCAAGTACCAAGATTGTTAGACTATTTTGAAGATCGCGAGCAATTCTACTTAGTTCAAGAATATATTAGTGGTGACACCTTGCAAGAGGAGGTCAAACTTAACGGCATCTTGAGTGAAACTGGAGTCAAGCAATTTTTGAGCGAGATTTTGCCACTGTTGCAATACATCCACGAGCAAAAGGTGATTCACCGTGATATCAAACCAGCCAATTTAATCCGCCGCACTCAAGATGCCAGAATGGTACTCATCGATTTTGGTGCTGTCAAAAACCAAATTAGCCAAAGTGCGACAGGCCCATCAGGACAGACAGCATTAACTGCGTATGCTATTGGTACTCCTGGTTTTGCACCTCCAGAGCAAATGGCTATGCGTCCAGTCTACGCCAGTGATATTTATGCACTAGGTGTGACATGCATTTATTTACTGACTAGCAAAACTCCTAAAGATTTAGATTACAATCCCAACACTGGCGAGATGATGTGGGAGCAGCTTGTGCAAGTGAGCGATCACTTAGGCAATGTGTTGCGAAAAATGTTAGAGGTGTCTGTACGTAATCGCTATCAGTCAGCAGCAGAAGTTCTCAGAGCATTGGAAATAGAACCATACTTAGATAGTTTAGCAAAGGGTTTGCTGACTAAATCTGATAATCGATCTAAGGAGCGAACACATAACCACCTGGAAAATTCTGCTGTTTTATGTAACAACCCTGCTGGTACCAACACTGGAGTGGCACAGGTAGCGGCAGCGATTCGTGCTAGACGAGCCAAGGCAGCGGAAGTTGCGGGATTACACCAGGGTTCTGGGATGGCCAAATCAACGACTTTCAGTAGCAACAGCAATGGTTCACAAAGTCAAAATTCTAAAGTTGGGCGGAAGTTAGATACCCAAGGTTTATTAACAGCTTATCTGAAGGGAAGACGAGATTTTGCCTTACACAATTTAAATTTGCTAAATCTGCAAGGTGCTGATTTATCTCAAACAAATTTCCATTCTGCTCAATTGCAAAAAACCAATCTTCAGGGAGCTAATCTTCACAATAGTGACTTTGGCAGAGCCAGTCTGACTCGAGCAAATCTTAAGGATGCTAATTTGAGCAAAGCATACTTTAACCATGCTGATTTAGAAGGAGCAGACCTGAGAGGCGCAGACCTTAGCAATGCTTATCTCAGCAACGCTAACCTCCGAGGAGCTAATTTGTGTGGTGCTAATCTCACCAGTGCTAAAATTTCTGATGAGCAGCTAGCACTAGCAAAAACAAATTGGATGACCGTGCGTCCCAATGGCAAACGAGGCCTGTTGTGATTTGAAAGTGTGAACTACTGCAATCTAGAGACGGATGGAGTTTCCTAATTCATCGGGAATAGCCTCTTTTGCCGCCGTAGTTCTATGCGAATATTCTCCTATAGCAATCCGATTTGATTTGGAGAATCACTCGTAGAGGTAAGGGACTGGGGATGGTGGGGCCCCCTCTGGGGATAAGGGGTAATGGAGATTGGGGACTGGGAAGAAGGAATAAAGCTGTACCTAGCCTCGCAAAAATCAAATATGAGTCCTATATATTCGGTTCTAGATTATCTTGAAGGATGAATCCTTTTTATTGAAATCAATTATTTTCGATTAGCAGAATAGCCTCAACCTCCCTGCTTTTCAGTTCTCCATTTTTATTAACAATTTTCAAATACTTGTTCGATCGGAATCACTATGCTGAATTTTTCTTATATATGGGAAAATTAGCCCTGATTCTTTTTGATAAAACTTAGATTTATTCAAAAACGATCGAATATGTATAATGTTTAGGTCGAGCAATGACCATCACTCTCACGAATATTAAGAAATATCCAACTATCTAGCAAAAATACGTAGATAATTGTCAATTCTTCATGAAATCTTTATGATTTTTATCTGTTACAAACAACAAATGATTATTTACAATAAACAATGAAGCATCATAATAATTTTCTAAAGATATTTATATGCTTTTTATGGTTATAAATAGCAAAGAATCTCACACCTAAAATTTGTAAAATAGTATGTTCCTAAAGCACTAAATTTTTCAGATGGCAGTAAAAAGCAAAAAATTAATTATCCCTGATTGTCGGCTGGAGAAGTAGATCGCAACCGAAATCAGGTAATATAAGGTTTACGTATAATGACTGACTTTGCACAAACGGAAATAGAACGGCGATTAACTTTATATCAAGTATTCCTCAAGTTGTATGAACACCACAGCAGTCTTCTAGATGAAATTCTTCAGCTAGAAAACCTATCTCAACCGTCGTTGAGGAGAGTCAAGACGACAAGTTACGTACATGGTGTAGTGGATAGTGTTGCTGTTTATCTGATGACTAACTTGGGCGATAATCAGACTCAGAGTTTACGACAGCCACAACAAATCTGGACGATAGGTCGTAATCACACGAGTGGTATTTGCATTGCTGACAATCATCTGTCTCGTCGCCACGCTGCTATTCAGCATATTGACGAGCAAGGCTTTTACTTAATTGATTTCAACAGTACCAATGGCTCCTTTGTGAACGGTAATCGCGCTGTTAGGCCGATTAAGCTCAAAGACGGCGATCGCATCCGTCTAGGAAATATGACTTTTGATTTTTTTGTGACTTCTACCTACCGCGTTTTGCCAACTGTTGCAATAGATTTATTGATGCAGCTTGTGCATCGAAGGAGTAATCATCCAGTAGATATACTTAGTTATTCTCAGAATAGACAAAAACCTTTAATTGAAAAACCAGATTCTAATTTAGAGGCCTTCAGAAATTTCGGAATAGTTGAGAAGCTTGAAAATTTTTATGACAACTTCAGTTCAGAACAAAAATCAGAAATTTTAGACCGCCTGTTCACCACACAATTATCGTCTAATCTCAACCAGCTAAAAAATTGTAACTTATAGCAGTTTTCAATTGCTTCAGGGGTGCTGTTAGCGGTAGCCTGATATTTAGTCTGTTAGTGTGTGCTGAGAAGGTAAGGTTTGCTGAGGCAGACAAATAGTGAAAATTAAAAGGAAACTCGTCAGACAATTTTGGATTTTAGATTTTGGATTTTGGATTGACCCTATAGATAAATCTAGGGGCTTGGGAATTTTAGATTTTAGATTAACTCCATAGATGAATCTAGGAGCTTGTACCATCAAGGAATGTCGCTCAAAATATATAAAAAAAATTAAGAATGTGATTAAATATCATAGCAATCATTTTGGAGTGGCGTCTCTAGCTCACAATAAAAAGAAAGCGATTCAGGGATTGAGTGAGTAAGTTATGCTCTATCCTGGCAACAGGAGGATACTCAAGGTCTACCAGCAGTAGCAACAAGAGTAGTGATAGTGATTTACTCCGGTTATGTGGCTCACTGCTACGCGTCTGGGGCAAAAAAACCCCCAGTGGGTGTTAACCTACTAGGGGAGTTAGTTATCAGGGTGCATCTACCAATTAAGTGTTCTCAGGTTGAAGACCATACTCCGGATAAATTTGGACAAAGGTCAGTTATTTTTTTAAATAAAAAACCCCCCAGTGGGTGTTAACCTACTAGGGGAGTGAGTTATCAGGGTGCATCTACCAATAATCTTTTCTAGGGGCAAATAGCATCTTCCGGGAAAAAAGAACTAAATTAGAGTTGATGTCTACGACGATGGGCTGTAAAGCTCGTACCTCTATGGAAAAGCAAGCTACGGTAGCATCTCTAAGAGGAGAAGACTCGGTAACATTTTTCTACCAGAGGCATTTGCGATCGCTATTGGTAACGCAACTAGTAGAAAAAACTCCCAGTGGATGTTAACCTATCAAGGGAGTGAGTTATCAGGGTCAGTTATTTTTTTTAATAAAAAAAACCCCCAGTGGGTGTTAGCCTACTAGGGGAGTGAGTTATCAGGGTGCATCTACTAATAATGTTTTCTAGGGGCAGATAGCATCTTCCGGGAAAAATGAACTAAATCAGAGGCAATGTCTGCCACGATGGGCTGTAAAGCTCGTACCTCTATGAAAAAGCAAGCTATTAGCATCTTTGAGAGGAAAAGACTCGGTAACATTTCTCTACGAGTCGTATTTGCGATCGCTATCAGTGATGCAATAAAAAAAAACCCCCAGTGGGTGTTAACCAACCAGGGGAGTGAGTTATCAGGGTGCATCTACCAATAATCTTTTCTAAAATAAATGGGTCGCTACCGGATAAATTAGCAGAAGTTGAAGTTGTTACTGTTTGTCGATGGAAGAAAAACCTTAGAGGGGTTAGTTATCAGGACAGACCTACCAATTAAACGATCGGTGCGCTGCTTTACAAAATGGGTGTTTCAGGGTTAATCAATAGGACTCAATTTTCATAAAAAAAACCCCCAGTGGGCGTTAGCCAACCAGGGGAGCTAGTTATCAGGGTGCATCTACCACTTAAATGTTCTAGGTTTAACCACCATGCTCAGGATAAATTTATGAGAAAATTGATTGTTATCGTGTGTCAAAAAGACCAAAGTGGATATTAACTCAATTAGGGGAGTTAAAGATCGAGGGACATCCATCTATTAATCAAGTATTCTAGGATTAAGCACTATTTTCTGGTAGAGAATATCTGCGTCAGAAGTTGCTGTTGTTTGCCAAAAATAAAAAAACCCCCAGTGGGTGTTAGCCAACTAGGGGAGTTGAAGATCAAGGTGCATCTACCAATTAAGTGTTCTAGACCCAGGTAATCCGATCCGGATAAAGTTGTAAAGGCAGAAAAACCAAAACGACACCGAATCAGAAACATTCAGGGGTAGGATGCATCTAAATTATCAGAGGAAGCGAAAAATCGACTTGAAACTTTCGCGTTTCAAACCAGATTTAGGAGGCGGACAGGAGAAACTGTGACCCAGGAATTCCACATTTCGGTAACTCCTGTAGGGCAAAATGACTACTTGGTGCGGACGGAACAAGTCGCGCCTGGGGTACCATTGGCAGAAGAATTGGTGACTTGGCCTATAGCTGATTGGTTGATGGCTGCTGGGCATTTGATGAATGACCCGTTGAATTCAGTGTTGCAAGGAGATCCATTTACCTCTGGCGGACATGAAAGCGATATCGCCAGAAACTCTGTGAATTTAGTGGCGTTGGGTCAACAATTTTATAACGCCCTATTTCAAGGCACTCTCAGAGATAGTTGGATTACTGCCCAAGGTATTGCTCAGAACCATCAACAAGTACTCCGCTTACGCTTGGGGCTAAAAGACACTAGATTAGCTCGTTTGCCTTGGGAAGTGATGCACGCAGGCGATCGCCCTCTGGCTACTGGGCCTTATGTGGCTTTTTCTCGCTTCCAAAGTGGAATTTTGGGAGCTTCTCCTTTGCGGTCGCAAAATATGCCCACACCACCAGAACAAGGTGGTGTCAGAGTCTTAATGGTAATTGCTTCTCCCTCAGATCAAGTCCGGCTTGACTTACAGAAACAAGAAGCAATTAAACTGCAAGCGGAACTTCACCGTCAAACGTCACGACTTGGTGAAAGTCGGAATCGTTTCCCAGAAATTGAACTTACTGTCTTAGACCAACCAGGACGGGAAGAACTGACGCAAGCCCTAGAACAAGGTAGATATCACGTTCTCCATTACTCTGGTCATAGTAACTTAGGCGCAAATGGGGGAGAAATTTATCTTGTTAGTCGCAGAACTGGCTTAACGGAAATCTTAACTGGGGACGATTTGGCAGGTTTGCTCGTCAACAATAATATCCAAATGGCAGTGTTTAATTCCTGCTTGGGGGCATACACAGCAGCGTCTAATTTCTCTGGAGATACTGGCGAACGAAACTTAGCGGAAAGTCTGGTGAAGCGCGGAATTAGAAGCGTTTTGGCGATGTCAGAAAGGATTCCTGATGAAGTGGCGTTGACGCTCACACAATTGTTTTACCGCAATTTAAGTCAGGGATATCCAGTAGATTTGTGTGTAAGTCGGGTGCGCCAAGGATTAATTTCTGCTTATGGTTCTCACCAGATGTACTGGGCATTACCGATTTTATATCTCCAGCCAGAATTTGACGGTTTTTTAAGTCAGGAAACTGAGGTATCTACAAGTACAGATTCGCTGAATCAGTATAGTTCGCCTTTAGGGGTAACTTCCATGATGTACCCTGGTATACCTGATGAGAGCGAGATGCCTTTAGGAATGGAAGATATGATTCCTAGTGGTTTGACGCGGGATTCTGGGTTGGACTGGCTGGGTGAAGATACTTGGGGCGATCTGGTTGATGAAATTGAGTATGATGACCCAAGCTATGAAGAAGATTCTGCGATCGTTTCGGATTTGTTTCGTCAGCTAGATAACCAAAAACCTGCAACTGAACCGGATCGACAAATTAGCGAAAATAGTCTTCACCAAAGTCAGATTTCAGAGGAAATGACTTCTTCAGAAGAGTCAGCAGATTTGTGGGGAGAAGTTCCCCCACCGCCACCTGCAACTCCTGGAAACCTGGAAGAAAATTGGCAAAATTCTAATTTTTCGCAATCGCAACCACCCCCGCCAAGAAATCGTATTCGTCGCCGCCAACTGTGGCCGATTGTGGGTGTTGTGGGGATTAGTGCGATCGCTGCGGCGATCGGTTTAAATTGGTGGCAAAATCGCCCCCAAGCATTGCCTAAAATACCAGAAATTCCCGCCCAGTCTCTACCTGATTCTCGACCGATTCAAAAGCAGCCGAACATCGATTTAGGAATAGAAGCAACTGGAATTGTCACCGCTACTGCTACGGAAAAATTGAGTCAGGGTGACTTGCAAGGTGGGTTATTGGCTGTAGAAGAACTACTGAATCGGGGCGCACTGGCTGCGGCTGGAACTTCCTTAAAACTAATTCCCAGCAAACAAGCTGACGATCCATCTGTGAATTTTTACAAGGGACGATTGGCGTGGCAGTCTATCCAAACTGGAGACAATAACTATAGCGTCGATGATGCCCGTCGTTATTGGGAAACTGCTGCCAAAGCTAAACCCGAATCGCTTTTGTATAATAACGCTTTGGGATTTGCCTACTACACAGAAGGCAATCTGAATCGAGCCAATGATGCTTGGTTCAAGGCTTTGAATTTAGCTCTCAAAGAACAAAACACAAATTCAACATCCCAAAACACAGCAGTTCCTCAAGATGCTTTAACTTCTTATGCTGGTTTAGCTCTTGGATTGTATAAATCTGCACTTAGTCAATCTAATGGTAAGCAAACGCAATATTTGAATGAAGCGATCAAATTGCGGCAAACGGTTCTCAAGTCCGATCGCGAAAATTTTCAGGTAGATAAATTAGCTAAAAATTGGCTGTGGACGGAGAAGGCGATTGAAGATTGGCGATCGCTTCTTCAAGAAAAAGGCGAAAAACAGTAATAAGTAGGTGCGTGTAAATATTTGTCGTTGGGATGAGGTAGGAGGCAAGAGGGAAGAGGGTTTTAGCAACGCTAATGCTAAAACCTATATGGGGTTTCAGCTTCCCTAATAGGGATTTTAATGAATTGCAATACCTTTTTCCTGCTTGTCTTAGCTGCCAGCACAGATGTTTCAATCCCTAATAGGGATTTTGATGAATTGCAATACTACCCTCACAATTGAGCCTGCATCTGCTGCTTTGTTTCAATCCCTAATAGGGATTTTGATGAATTGCAATATAAAAGCTCAAATCGATATTGCCAGCACTATTTGGTTTCAATCCCTAATAGGGATTTTGATGAATTGCAATAGATGTGCCAGGACTTCACTAGCGCAAGTAAACTGTTTCAATCCCTAATAGGGATTTTGATGAATTGCAATCTCCCTTTAATTCCTTAGCTATTTTTTGCACGATCGCTGTTTCAATCCCTAATAGGGATTTTGATGAATTGCAATTTTGAGGTGCAAGTGACGAAAACTGACTTTTGTAGTTTCAATCCCTAATAGGGATTTTGATGAATTGCAATGAATTAATACTAGCAAGCGAGTTTTTCGATACGCGTTTCAATCCCTAATAGGGATTTTGATGAATTGCAATTTGAACTTCGCTCGAATTGGTAATGGTTCAATTGTTTCAATCCATAATAGGGATTTTGATGAATTGAAATGGGGTGAGCAGTGCTGAGTATACGGCCGGAGTAAGAGGCACGTTTCAATCCCTAATAGGGATTTTGATGAATTGCAATTTGAGAGTATTTTTAGATGGAGTGGACTTAGGAATAGGTTTCAATCCCTAATAGGGATTTTGATGAATTGCAATCGAATAACACGATCTCCACCTTGCCCTTCATAAAAGTTTCAATCCCTAATAGGGATTTTGATGAATTGCAATAGCGGGAGCCGGAAAGCCAAGCTGTATTTAGTTTTCAAGGTGCGGTTGCGCGATTCTGGAGCAATCATAGCATTAGAGAATTCCTTTGGGAAGAGTGCCGGGAAAAGTTAAAGGCTGACATCCTAGTTTTTGTAAGCATTTCAGAGATTGCGCGGATGATAATTGGGTAATGAGTGGGGTGAAATGCTTGCTGGTATTGAGATAGAAGCAATTTTTTCGGGGGTGTGGAATTTGTACACCTACCCATTCGCGCATTTGACATACAGGAACTCTATGAGAGACGCGATCGCTAAAAATAATCTAATGGTGATGGGGGGCGCGATCGCTGCCTTCAAAGCCAGAAATCTCAGTCTTTTTAGCTTATAGCCTCCCACATCACACATAACAACACTTGTAATGTTAATCTTGAGACTCCTCAGAGATAGATTCTGATTCGGTTTCAAGTTCTTCTGTTTTAACTTTAGGGGTTGGAGGTTTAACGGGTTTTGGGCCGCGCGCTAGTGCCGGATTTACCGGTGGTCTGCCTTCATCCCTAGATGACGATCCTTTTTTCCCTTTGTCAGACGAGCGTTGGCGCAGCCCGCCTTCGGCATCGCGGCTCGGTTTTGAGCTTTTGGGGTTAGATTCAATCGGGGTTACAGAATCCGAATTTTCGGAATTGCTGTCAGTGTTTGCTTGAGCCTGACGTTCCGATTTCTTGATTGGACGTTCTACCATTGTTGATTTTTGTAAATTTATCTGTATGGTACATCGGTTTGGTGACTATCAAACTGTTGAGTAGCATTTTTAAAGATTTTATCGAACAGAATTCAGGAGTCAGGAATCAGAATTCAGAATGAATTTTGTACGACTGGTGGATAGCGCCGACGGCAAGCGAGTCTGTGTATTCTTTCAGAGTTGCAAGCTACGCTTTTAGCGTCTGTCTGCGACACGCTGTTAGCGTTCGTAGAGAGCGTCTGAATAACCTGATTGATTCAGAATTCTGAATTCAGAATTCTGAATTCTGTTTATCAATTAACTTACTAAATTAAAAAATGGGTACGTTATCGATAGCTGAACGCACCCGACAACTATTAAACAAAATCAGGTCGTGCCTGTTGCCTTGATTTAAACTTCTCCTCTAAAACTGCCCAATTTTCTTGCTCAATTAAGTTAGTCAATTCATCGAGATTTTGACGATATTGTTGCAGCGATCGCAGCAATGCTTGACGATTATATCGCGCCATCATGACGCCCAATTCTGGATTCCCACCACCCACACGACTGGTATCCCGAAAACCCGAACTAGCTAACTTTTGGGCTAATTGCAAAACATCGGGGTCAGTTTCGCTCAAACAAGCAGCAATCAACGAAGAACTAACCATCACAGGTAAATGAGAAATCCAACTCACAGCACGGTCGTGTTGCTCTGGTTGACAAAAATAGATATTAGCTCCGAGCGATCGCACAATTTCTTCTACGACTGTAATTGCATTAGTTGGTGTTGTCGTTATCGGTGTTAATACATAAGGTTTATCAACAAATAAATCGCGCTGTGCAGCTTCTATCCCACTATCTGTTCTGCCCGCCATTGGATGACCGCCGATAAAATTTTTCCAAAGGGGAGTAATATCGTTGACTATCTGTGCTTTCGCCGAACCGACATCAGTGACGATTGTAGCCGTAGGCAAATGAGCGACTAACTGTTCAAATTGGGGCACAATAAGGGCTAGAGGTGTACAAATAAATACAACTTCTGCGGCTGCTAATAAATTCAGATCGACTGATGCTCGATCGACACTGCCCAAGGTAACTGCCTTTTGACAGGTTGCTTCACGGCGACTAACTCCTAAGATATGATGTCCTTGCGATCGCAAATCAAAACCCAAAGATCCGCCTATCAGTCCCAATCCTAAAATTCCAATATTCATTTTTGATTTTGACATTCCGTTTTTTATGACTTTACCAACTATTAAAGTTGGCATCCAAGGGGTAGCATCAATGACTGTAGAGGAATTACTGGAACAATACGCAGCAGGAGTCTTAAACTTTAGTGGTGTTGACCTCCCAGAAGCAAACCTGAGTGGAGTAAAACTCACTGGTGTAAATCTGAGCGATGCTAATTTGAGTATAGTCAACCTGAGTGGCGCGAATCTGAGTGAAGCGAACTTAAGCAATGTCAAGCTGAATGTAGCTAGACTGAGTGGTGCAAATTTATGCAGCGCCATCCTTAATAACGCCAGTCTCAACGTCGCTAATTTGATTCGAGCGGATCTAAGTCGCGCTCAACTGAGAGGAGCCTCATTAATCCGCACCGAGTTAGTTCGCGCTGACCTCAGTCGCGCTGATTTGTTGGAAGCCGATCTCACCAGTGCTGATTTGCGAGAAGCGACACTCCGCCAAGCGAATCTCCGTCACGCTAACTTAAGTGAGGCGATCTTGAGAGGTGCTTCTTTAACTGGAGCCAACTTAGAGATGGCTAACTTAAACGCCAGTGACCTGAGTCGTTCTGACTTGAGCGGTGCAAATTTGCGAGATGCCGAACTCAGACAAGCCAATCTCAGCCAGACTAACTTGAGCGGGGCAGATTTGAGTGGTGCAAATCTCCGGTGGGCTGATTTGAGCGGCGCAAATCTTCGCTGGGCAGATTTAAGCGGCGCAAAATTGAGCGGGGCTGATTTAATTGGCGCAGATTTAAGCAATGCCAATTTAACAAATACAAGTTTAGTCCACGCTAATTTAACTCAGGCAAAATTAATTAGAGCAGAATGGATCGGTGCTGACTTAACAGGAGCAACTTTAACAGGAGCCAAGCTTTATGCCACTTCCAGATTTGGCTTAAAAACCGAAGGCATAGTTTGTGAATGGGTTGATCTTAGCCCAAATGGCGATCGCTCCATTGTCCAAAATTTCCATTCTGAAGAGTCACGAGATTTTTTTAACGAAACACCGCCAACAATTCGGATTATTGTTGATGCAGCTCTAGAACATGAAGCCAATTTTGCGATCGCTGGCGCTTACTACCAAATTGCTCAAGAATATCGAGGGCTGAAACAACCTCCAAGCATCGAAAGTGGTCGTCGCCGGACTATTTTCACCTTTCATCTAGATAGCGACGAAGCG
The DNA here is from genome assembly GCF_034531215.2 of Nostoc sp. ChiSLP03a. Taxonomy (NCBI): domain Bacteria; kingdom Bacillati; phylum Cyanobacteriota; class Cyanophyceae; order Nostocales; family Nostocaceae; genus Nostoc; species Nostoc sp. ChiSLP03a. The sequence continues at coordinate 25,254 of NZ_JAVRBQ020000132.1, read as the reverse complement.
TTATTTCCCACTGCTTACATTGTCATTCTTCCCTTTCTAGATGCGGCATCTACTCAAAAAAATATTTCCAGTATAGTGGAAATGATTAACAGTGAAGTTGTAGCAAAGCAAAACTTAAAATCGCCTCAAATAGTGAAACAATTAAATACTCTTTTTCAACAAGCTATGAATCAGGCTACAACAATTAAACAGATGAAAAAAAATATCGAAGTAGCCGCAAAATTAAATTTTTGTAAAGCCCCAACCCAAATAGTTTTAACGAATTCCAGTGCCCACACTTTGATTGTTTATGACCATCCCAACTTTGGAAAAAGATTTATTAATCGCTCTGCTCTTAATGCTTCAGCTTATGATATGTCTAGTGATTCAACAAAAAATATATTACCTTCATTAGATATTATTATAGATTTTGTTAAAGGATTTCATTATATTAATCATTAGTTATGGAGATTGAGCATTGGGCATCGGGGATTGAACTAATAACCAATGACAAATGACAAATGACAAATGACAAAAAACAAAAATTTTGGAGGAAAAAATGAGCAATATTTTTAATAAAATGATCGGTCGAACTCGCTATGTCGTGTTTCGCCTATTTCTGCACTTAGGGGGAGGTGAAGTAGCACCAATTTTGGGAGTGTTAAATAGTGCAGGACGAGATGCGATCGATGCCGATGGCGATTTAGAAGTTTTAGGAGAAGGATTGGTAGAAATCAGCCAAACCCTGCTGCAATACGATGAATATTGGCTTTCTGCTGCTAACGAAGGTGACGTATTTTTTAATGAGGGCGAAGCGGGAGATTACGTGAATGAATTATTTACTGACTCTGCCGAAAGATATCTTAGCGAACCAGATTACGCTTCCAATGGATCGAATGAACCTTTATCTATACCTGTAACCCGCAACGTCATTGTGATGATTACAGTAGCTTATGAAGGAGAAGTACCAGATTTGGAAACCGATCTTTCTAACGTTCAGGCGCTCAAGGAAGGATTGAAAGCATTGATAAATTTGCATTATAAACATAGATTAAAGGCAATCCAAGTACATTTCTCACCAGCACAGCTGGGCGATGAACTTACTAGCGATCAACTGTTGCAATATTACCCAGAATTGATTCCTTTGTAATTTGTTGTTGTAATTTGTTGGGTAGTCCGTACTTACTACTTAGATGATAAATTGTTAAGCTCAGAGATAGGACAATAATCCAATGATCATGACCATAGTACGTAAATTTACAGCCGTTTTTTTAGCTCTGAGTTTGTGTATCACAACTGTTGCTTGTGGTGGCGAGAACCAAAGTACTCCTCCAGCTAAGAACGTTAGCCAAACCTCTACTAATACAAAGTTGAGTGATGGCGAGTATCAAATACAACAAGCCACTTATGACGATGCAACTGGTGAATACAGCTTGTTTTTACTTAACAATAATCCTCCAACCTTTGCAACCGAAAATTTGCAAATGGCACGGTTAACTGATGATGAAATCAAGCAGGGTAAAAAAACCTATCTGAAGGTAGATAAAGGACAACCGATTTTATATCTGACAGAAGATTTTAAAATTGAGTACGTCCACAACGTTACCGAGAATAAAACCAATCCCCAAACAGGACAACAAGAGACGGTTGTAGTCCGTCGAGAAAATAATTTTTGGGCACCATTTGCTGGGTCTGTAGCTGGTAGCTTGGCAGGACAGGCAATTGGTAGTATGTTGTTTAGACCCCAGTATTATGTACCCCCTGTCTATCAATCAGGGCAAGGATTAAGTGGCTTTGGTGGATATGGCGGAAGCTATGGCCAAGCAGTTCAAAGTTACCAAACTCGCTATAATACGCAACCCGCAGCCGTGAGAAATCGCACTGCCTTCCGCAATACAGGGACAATTAGAAGGTCATATCCTGGAAATACAAATATACGCAATACACCGCGTAGCACTACAGGTAATAATCGTCCTTCTGGTTCTGGTTTTGGTGGTAGTACCTTGCAACCTTCAGGTAGAGCCACTTCACCCAGACGCAATTCTGGCAGTGGTTTTGGTAGTGGGCGTAGTTCAGCACCTCGCCGCTCAACTGGTTTTGGCAGCAGACGCCGTTAATTAATTCCAAGTTTAATAAATAAACTGCCTAACAAGTAAAGGTAGTTGTACATAAAGAAGCCGGAGGGTAACAAGTCAAACCTCCGGCTTCTCTTTAATATCTATGCAATTTGCGAGGAGGAATTATTAATTATTCGGTTAAATAATATGAAATACTAAATACAAATATTGCTAAGAGAACAGGAATCATTTTACTAAAGTCTACGCGCTTTTGTTGAACCATTTCTAAACAAGACATCGGAATCATCAAAGGCCAGAAGATAGTTGTTAACACAAACATCACAACCGATAAAAATTTATCTTCTGCATTGGAAGCAGGATGACGTAGGGAAAATATTAACCAATTAGTTAAAAAATAGCATGTCATTAATAAATAACTAATAGTTAAAGTCAGTTGTATCTGATTCACCGTGAGTACTCCTGAAGTTATGTAAGTTTTACTAATCATCATTCGTACAAAGTTATAACATATACATTCGGAACCTCACCCCGTATTTGCTGAGGCAAACACTCCCCTCTCCTTAGTGAGGAGAGACGTTGGGGTTGAGGTTAAAAGATGTACTTTATATAAACGATAACTGCTATAGCTGTAGCTATTAAAGCAATCATTAAGTGGTCTTAAAAAATCGAATGATTTCGCGGACATGATCGAGAAATTGCCCATCGGTAGAAAGTTGCGCGATCGCATTTCTGGCTTCTCTTGCCAAACGCTCATGTTCTGTTTGATTTGTCGCCCGTAATTCTTCTAAATTAGCCGCAATTCGAGCTAAATCTCTGCGAGTTTCTTCGGCAAAACGTTGTTGAGTTGCAGATAAGGAATAGGGTTGTTCGGGATTAAGCTGGTCTTCCAAAGACTGGATTTTTTGTTCCAATATAGAGAAGCGATCGCGCAGTTCAAAAATATCTTCGCGTGGATACTTCCATTCTTGGCGAATCATCGCTAACCGCGCATATAAATACTCGTAAGCGCGAATCGCGGGACGCAGAATTGTTAATAATAAAGCTGCACCAGAACTTATATATCCCACCGTACTAATCCCAGTGACAGCAAGGGTATAAAGACCAACGGCTGAGAATAAGTGTAAAGCAATAGCAACCCAGAGCGATCGCTTTGCCAACACTGTGACATACTTCACTTGTTTCTCATCAACTGGAATTCCTTTCTCAGTTGATTGTGCTGCTTCTGCTAAGACTTCTTTGGCTTGAAAATGCACATTCCACGGTACGGTGACAATTACCAACAGCCACCAAAAACTTGCACCACCAATTACCCAATCAAGAAAGTTACCTGTAGGTATGTGCAACCATTGCAGTAAGCCAAAAGCCACCAGCACCGGAACCACAATTCCAATAATGGAACTGATGAAAAAGTTGATATACATCTTACCCTGTCTCCGATGAAACTATCACCTCGATTATGGCTAGTGGTTCTCAATTATACAAATATATTTGTGATGGTTTTTCTAGTTGCACATAATAAAAGAAAAGAGAAATAATGGAATACTGTTTTGTAGAGTTTTGTAGGTTGGGTGCAGCGACAGCGTAACCCAACATAAAATTTGGTGGTAATGTTGGGTTGCGTTTCACTCCACCCAACCTACTAGCTACAAAAATATATTTTTTCAAAAACTCTAGGTTTCAACTTAGATGAGGTTTAATGAAATACTGCTTTGTAGAGTTTCAAGTAGATGATTGCAAAAGATTCAATACTCTTTGTGAAGTTTTCAACAAAATTAAAAAAGATAAAGACAACGATTTTTGGCGTAATGAAGAAGATTGGCTAATTTTTTTTGATCGCAAAGCATTATCACATTTTTGGTGGCCTAGTGAAGAGCAAAAGACTGAATATTACCGTCGCTGGTTTGCAACACCTGTGGAACAGAGGTGGACAGATCCTAGCCTCGAAACTCCTTGGGACTTTTATTCTATGTTTGATGCTTTTCAAAATGGTGAATATCAATTAATTGCTTGTAGAATGCTTTCTGCTAACAGAGCTAGACTGGAGTTTGAACCCTTTAGCCATCCCTATGGCGGAACTAGTGCAATACAGGCGTTAATTGAATCCTTCGATTTTGTCATTCTTGCAGAAGATGACGGCATAGAATACACAAAATTTAATCTGTAGTTTGGGAAAAGAATGAGACAATTTAAGCCTTTACCCGTCACTATTGGATGAGATAACTGCGCCAAATTGATTGAGCGTCTTTACTACCCTTTTCTGGAATTAGCGATCGCCAAGTTTTACCTTCTTGCTGAATTTGCAGGTAAACATCAAAGGGTTGTTTTGGTTGCGTCAAGCGTCGTTTTGGTAGCTTAACAATCAAATCGTAGGTTCCCCGAACGTGGAAAGCTGGTAAATTTTCAATCGTCAGGGGTTGTTCCTGGGTAATTGATAACCGCTTGATTTCAAATCCTTGAAAATCTAAATCCAACTGTTGGCTAAGTTTTTGTTGAGTTTGTTCTAGCCCAAGTGCGATCGCTTTTTGCACTAACTCGCTAGTCGGTAGCAGTCCAATACTGCCACAAGCTGTCACTAGCATCAGCAGTATTGCTGTCAAAACTAACCGCACCATGTTATTCCTGAGATTCCACTTATCAGCGATAGTATAACTGTAGTTTCTTTCAATTCTCCGATCTATCATGCCAAAACAGTCTATAGGTCTTGATAACCAACTCTACAATTATCTTTTATCTGTTTCGCTGCGAGAACCAGAAATTCTTGGGAAGTTGCGCCAAGAAACCGCCAATCATCCCCGGAGTGGAATGCAGATTTCACCAGAACAAGGGCAATTTATGAGCCTTCTGGTGCAGTTAATTGGAGCGAAAAAAACCTTAGAAGTTGGAGTGTTTACGGGTTATAGCTCACTTTCTGTAGCTTTGGCACTACCGACTGATGGCAAGATTATCGCTTGTGATGTGAGTGAAGAATTTACTGCGATCGCTCGGCGGTATTGGCTAGAAGCTGGAGTTGCTGATAAAATCGATCTCCAATTGGCACCAGCTTTGGAAACTCTAGATAAGTTATTAGCAACTGGACAAGCCGAAACTTTTGATTTTGCCTTTATTGATGCTGATAAAGAAAATTATGATGGATATTATGAGCGATCGCTGCAATTAGTGCGTCCAGGTGGATTGATTGCGATCGATAATGTTTTATGGTCTGGACAAGTAGCTGACGAGCAAAATCAAGATGAAAGCACCCAAGCAATCCGGGCGTTGAACAACAAGTTACATCATGACGAACGTATTACCCTCTCCCTTGTCCCCATTGCCGATGGACTTACTTTAGCAATCAAGCGACCTTAATACAGCAAAGGCGCACAACTAACTGTGCGCCCTTATTGCATGTTCTACTTCTATTTACCTGAAGTTATAGCCAATTCCTAACTGTAGTCCTACATCAGTATCATCTACAAAAGCAGCATTTACACCACCTGTTAGCGTAAGTCTAGAACCGAGAGGAATGTCTACACCACCTGTTAGTAGTAATCCAATATCAGTATCAGCATTAGCTTCAATTGCTACACCAGCACCGATGTAAGGAGATATAGCAAAGGTTCTTTCACCCACTGAACCTGCTCTGCGGGGAGAAAAATCTAAAGTCACGGGAACTAGAAATATTGTATCGTCCCCGAAGATTACCGATGGTCGCACTGATATATTGTTTGTCAGACCAAGTTTGCTGATCACTGTAAAGTTGGTGTCGCTCAGAGCTGTATCATCACCGCTCAAACCAATGTTACCACCAACTCCGATATAGCTTCTGCCACCACGAGTAGCTCTACCTACGTTAACATCAGGTGTCCCATTTCCTGTTGGCGGCTGATTTAATTGACTGATGTTAACATCAGGCGGAATTAGAACTTGGTTAATTGCATGGATAACACCATTGCTAGCTTTCACGTCCGCTTGGAGAACTCTGGCATTATTCACTGAGACTTGACTGTTAGCGGAATCGATTTGAATATTTACAGGTCTTCCTTCATCGGTTTTCAATTCTCCTGCTGAGAGTTGACTAGCAGTTACCGCACCGGGAACTACGTGATATCTCAAAATTTTAACTAACGCTTCTCTGTTCTCTGGTTGCTCTAACTGCTGCAAAGTAGCAGCAGGCAAAGCAGCAAATGCATCATTGGTGGGAGCAAAGACTGTATAAGGGCCTGGCTGTTGAAGAATATCTGATAGACCGGCTGTCTTTAATAAAGAAGTCAGAGTTGTAAAAGAACTACTGGATGCCGTTAGAGAAACAATATCAGTACTTGTAGGAGTTCCAGCGACAACGTACTGACTAGCTGGAAGATTGCTAGCAATAGGTTGTGCCCGTCCTTGTCTAACTAAAGCTTGATATAAAAGTGCTGCTGCTTCCGCACGAGTCAAAGACTGTTGCGGATTGAGTTGTTTTACATCCGGGTAGTTGACAACAAGATTACCTACTGTCGCTGCTGCCACACTGCCAACAGCATACTCTGGGATAGCTGAGGCATCGTTATAGTAATTAGTAAGAGTACTTGTGTCGCCACCAGTTAAACCTAAGCCACTACTTAAAGCAACGATCCCCTGTACTCTAGGAATTTCTTGATTTGGTCTAAATACGTTCCCAGGATAGCCTGCCAAAAATCCAGTTTCGTAGGCGTTTTGAATTGCAGCAGCTGCCCAGTAGTTAGCAGGAACATCACTAAACCCACCTGCACTTAATTGTCGGACTCGGTTTTGGTTACTGAAAGCTTTTTGAATCAAAGCAGCAAATTCTGCACGAGTCACAGGCTGATTTGGTCTATAAGTGCCATCAGGAAAGCCACTAATCACGTTATTCTCAGCTAGGGCTTGAATGAAGGGACGCGCCCAATAATCTGAGGAAACATCAGACAGGTTAACTGTTGAAGTCGGCGATGGTGTCGCAGGTGATGGTGTCGCAGGTGATGGTGTATCAGGCGATGGTGTCGCAGATGGAGCAGGAGTTTGAGATGAAGCTGGGGCAGAAATTACGATGGGAGTTATTGTAGCAGCTGTCATTCCCAGAACTAGCAAAGCAACCTTTGTTGATGACCAACGAGACAAACTAGACATGGAAATATCCTCTTTTCAATTTCTTGGGTTGATGATGTGGAAAATACTGGATGCAAGGTTAAATGAAAACAAATATCTAAGATGATTATTTGGTTCGCCTCGACATGAAAACCAGAAATGAAACCTGTTAGCTCTGGAAAATTAAAACGCTGAACATTATGAGTAGCTGCTCTGATATCTCATAACGTTTATCCTCATGTGCACCACACATAGTATCGAATTCCTATTTTTTTTTAAGAACCGCAGAGCACACTAAAAATAAGCATGGCTCCTGTGGTAATATAATATGTCGCAACCATAAAGAGAATTAATGCAAGTAAGCGATTTTATTCAGTTCTAAAATTGCAGTCAAGCAGTAAAATAATTGGCTTTTAATAGCCGTCTCTTTATAATTGCCGAGGAGGGTTAATGCCGTCAAATTCAATGTATCATGATCTTTAGCAATATTTAAGAAATAAAAGAAATAAAATCAATTTTGGCGATATGGTGTATTGTTAATCTTTTTTCGAGAGTATACAACTAACTCAGGGCTGGATTTTGAAGAAAAACTTTCACTCTTTAGATAGTTGTCATTGATGGGAAATTTTTAAATATAAATTTTCAAATACTAGACTGGAAATTAGCGATCGCAATCAAAAATTCCAAGCCTGATTGCCCCAGCATTTTTGGCTAGGAATTTATTTTTTTAAAAAAGACTATTTCATGAAAAAGAACCCATAGATAAATCAATATTTTGGAAAGAGGTATAATCTGTAAAATCGGTTCTGCTCACAACTCCTCTGGAGAGAAGGCAACAAATCCGGTTTTTACTCCACGTTTGAACCCTGCATTTTCATAGAAGTGCAACGTCTTTTCACGTTTTGAGCCACTCAGAAGCATCACTTTATAGCACTGTTGCTGCCATGCTAATGTTAAGGCATAATGTAGCACTTGTGTACCCAATCCTTGTTGTCGAAAATCGAGATGAGTGACAACATTTTCAATAATGCCGTATGGACGTGCGCCACGCGTCAAGTTGGGAACAATAGTTAAATTACATGTTGCTACTAGCTGGTTATCAACATCAGCTACAACGTAATGCAAACGGCGATCGTGTAAAATCCCATCCCAGATAGATTGTAAAACATCATCAGTCGGTAGAGGTGCATCGACAGGATTTAGATGCTTATATAAAGCCAAAAGTTGGGGAAGTTCGTCGCGTGTAATTAGGCGAACGTTAATTATTGATTTAGACAAAGCTGTATTAGGATAATTTTTGACAATTTTAAATATCCAAATTATGGAAATGTCAATTCAGTGCGAGCAACTCCAGCACGTTGATGACGGGCTAGCAGTCTAACTGTACTACCTTGGGGCGCACGTACCACCCATTCCATTTTTGCCCGATCCTTGGTAGGATCGCTGTGCCGTCTAATGGGAGTTGAAGGCTTGTAGGCTCGTCCTTCTAATTGACCTAACTCTTCACGAGGCTTACCCGTTACCAAAGTTCCCCCAGGAGGCAGTTCAATTTCACAGATACAGCCTTGCACCAGCTTTTTTTCTAAAGCTTTTTGGGTGACATTAGTGGGCAACCAGCCTGTATTATGCACAACTAATTGCACCCGATAAGTATCATCACCCAAGCTATGGACACTGGCTTCGTAAATCTCTAAACGCGGAGATATTAATAGATGCCAAACTAGCCATTCTGGGAACAGGGCTATTTCTTTCTCCAGAAATTCAGGGGGTGGATTTGTCCAAGCGTACATGGTATCCCAGCCGCCTAGTTCAATCTGACCGAGTTGCGGATGCTCGAAGGGATACCAATCTACGTAGCCTTTGCCTGCAAGTTTTTCATCGTTCCAACGCAGCAACTTCAGGTCGTCTTCTACAGAGTGTTCTCGTTGCCAATCGATGTATTTATAATCATTAATTCCAGCTTGGCGCTGCGGACTCCAGACTTCTACTGTCCAGGCAAATAGACCTTGGTATTCATAAGCCCAATCGTCAAATGTACCTGTAATTACGTCTTTGGGGTCATAGCGGAAATCATGAAAGGCAGAGATGGCTGGGTATTGAGTAAGTTCAGTACCTTTTGCGCCAATACGTTGATAAGTGCGGAGGTCATTGACCGGGAATTCATCATCGCTGAGGTGGGTGTAGGGACGGATGAGAACACCGCTAAAGGTATGAAAAGCGATCGCTCCTGTAATATTAGGATGTGTAGTGATAAATTGAACTAGCGAGCGCACTTCTGTTTCAGATGTAGGATAAGAACCAGCCCCCGATTGCTCAGATTCTTGCCGCCACAAAAATGGAAAATTCCGATTTAAATCTAGCCCTTGCTTAGAACGCTGAATCTGAATCTGAACTCCGTCATAATTTTCTATCTTTCCTTCTGGTAGTACGCGATAATACTGACCACCTGTTTCTGTTGGTTCGCGTCGCACCAACAGGCGAGGTTCAGTCGGACAGACTTTCCAAGCCCCATTAGCATCGGGGATTCGCATCAGTAAAATCCGACCATCGCCATCGATATCTTCCATCACTAACCCGTCGTTACCTTCTTCATCATCAGGATAAGGGCGAGTAGCGGAGCGAATAAATTTCGGTTTGTCAGCCAATGCCAACTCAGCACCATCAGGATTAACACGGGGGCAAATGTAGAAAGTGCGGGTATCTAGACAACGGGTAATTTCTGGGTGAGTACCGTAAGCTGTCACTAATGTTTGCAAGAGATATAGACAAACACTTGATGGTGCTAGTTCTGTGGCGTGAATGTTGCCATCAATCCAGAGGGCAGGTTTTTCTTGATGTGCGCCAGTGGCAAAGTTGCTAACTGTTAATACCCAGATGTCACGTTTTTCGTAACTTTTGCCAATGCTTTCTATGCGTACTAGTTGGGGAAATTCTTTCGCATAACTGTGTAGAATGCGCGTTAAGTCTTCATAACGATAGTATTTATCAAACCGAACATCTGGCATAACAAACCTCTCCATTATGAATTACGAATTACGAATTATGAATTACGAATTATTTATTCGGCTTACCCATAATTGTAAAAGCTGCCCAATAATAAGGATGATTATAAAGATTTTTATCTGATGCCATTTTACTATTTCTATATAGTTGAGTCGCTAAATAAGTTTGAATTCTTACTTCTTCTGGATGCAGATTATTCAAGATATCTTCATACCATTTTGTCAGTTCTCCAGCAGTTAGTTCTTTGAGCCATCGTGTTGCTTCAGCTAAGGCAGTAACTGCTGATTTATTGGGCTGTAATCGTCGGTAAAACTCGATCATCACCAAGGCGCTAGCCGAAGATTCTACACTCCAAAGAGTACTCACTACATGAGGTACGCCCTGAGTTACAAAACCACTGACTAAAGTTACATATTCGCTGGTGATAGTGTAATTGTTAGTACTTAAATTTTCACAGGCAGAGAGGGTAATAAGGTTGTAACTATCTAGATTTTGTTGGCAGATTTCATCTAGAGTAATTCTGTCTTCACCCGCTAATGCTAATTCTGACTTTTTGGGTTCAGCTAAATTATTAGTAACATGACCTGTAAAATGCAAGATATTATAATTATCAAATAGGGCATTTTCAACAATATTTTTCGTAGCTTCTGCCCCTTGAATTCGTTGGATATTATTGAACATCTGACTAACAATTTCAGACTCCAATTTGGCAAATTTAAGTGTGGGATAACTTGTACTTTCAGGATGTTCAACACTAAGCAATAATTTATTTTGCCACTGCCAAATATCCTCAGTTCTGATTGATAAACCTATTTGGGCACTAGGTAGATAAGTAAAGCTGAAATTTGATTCTACATTCGGTAACTCTTCTGGTGATGGCGAAGAAAAATGGAAAAGTGTATGAATGGGCAATCTGTACAAGTCACGGTGAGGAATTAAGACCAGTTGGGTGATGCCTTCAAGTTCCTGTGCAATTGTGGAAATATTCAGGATTTCATACAGTTGCAACAGCTTCTCTTCCATCTCAACTCGCCAAGAATGCTGACTTTTACTTTCTTTGTCGTGGGCTGTGCTGCGATATTCTTGGTATTGTTGATGCCAATTTTCTAGCCAAATTTCAAATTCAATTAGGCGTTGCACTGCTTCGGGTAGAGGCAATTCATTGAGACGAATAGCATCTTCTCCTAAAGGTATTACCCCAGTATCTTGCATGGGTGTAAACAGGAGAATTGGTGATGGTGCTTGGTCTTTGAGAATAAAAGTATGTAGGGCAACTGGACTAATATGCCAGTAAATAATTGCTGTTGAAGGATTGAATAGTTGTTGAATTGCGCCATAATAAGGCGAGTAAATATTATGATTCCAGCCAGAAAGCAGCCAGTTTAAACAAGCATTTTTACCTTGTTCGGCAATTTCCCAAGCTTCTACTAAATCACCCGACTCTACAGCTAAATCAACTGCCAATTGATCGAAGCCGGCAAATTTTAAAGCTAACTGTTTTTTACTGTCATCTGAGCGAGTTTCTTCACTCAGTAATTGTCGCAATAAATCTGTGCCACGTTGCAGCAATTCTTGAACTTGTGTTGTGTGTCCCAAACCCATCAACACTTTGCTGAGAGATTGTAAAACCTCTAGATGCAACTGGGGAAAATATTCTAATGTCAGGGTTAACAGCGCTTGATGGTACTCAGATGCAGCTTTGCGCCAATAATCGCGGGTGTTAGTATGTTTTTTGCCTTGCTCATAGTAAGTATTAGCGATCGCAAAATGCAATCTACCCCAACCTTCTGGATGGGTATCTGTTCGCAGATGCCTTAACCCTTCTTCGTAGCTGGCTAATTTTCCTTCGTAGCCGCCCTGTTGTAAGGCGGGATTTGTCGCGATGATACTACTCGACAAATTTTGCAAAACGTCAAAATCTACTAAATGACCGATCGCAGTTCCCCGACCAATCCAAGCTTCCCAATAATCTTGTTTAATTTGCAAAGCGTTGTCATAACAGACGATCGCTTCGGCAAATTGTTCTAAATAAAACAGTGCTACTGCTTGATTATACCAAGCTAAATGGAAATCGGGTTTAATGGCGATCGCTTGTTGATAGGAGGCGATCGCTTCTTGTCTCCTTCCTAAGTTGTCTAATGCTATACCCCGGTTGTACCAAGCTAAGTAGAAGTCGGCTTGAACTGAAAGTGCTTTGTCCCAGGAAGCGATCGCTTCTGACCACCTGCCTAAATTAAACAGCACTACACCCCGATCTATCCACACTTCGTGGTAATCTGGGTTAATTTCTATAGCTCTGTCGTAAGATATAATCGCCTCGGCAAATTGTTCGCTGACGGCTAGGGCTATGCCTCGGTAATACCAGTTTTCCTGGTCTTCTGGTTGGAGTTGTAGCGCTTGGTCATAACTAGCAATGGCTTCTGGTAGCCAACCTAATTTCAGTAGTGCCAAACCCTTGCTAGACCATGCTTCTTGATAGTCTGGCTTGATTTCTATAGCTTTGTCAAAAGAAGCGATCGCTTCTTCAAAGTATCCTAATTCTCCGAGAGTTCCACCCCGGTTGTACCAAGCTTTGTAAAAGTCTGGTTTCAGTTCTATGGCTGTTTCATAAGACGCGATCGCTTCATCAAAACGTTCTAAATGGAACAGCGTTAAGCCTCGATTAAACCAATATTCGGAAAATTCGGGTTGCATTTCAATAGCTTGGTCATAAGATGCGATCGCGCCTAGCAAATCGCCTGTTTTCGCTTGGCTGAGACCTTGGTAAAACCACCCTTGAGCGTGGGTAATCGGATTATCGTTATGCCGCTCAATAATACCAGGAGAATTACTGCTTTGAACTGCCAAATCTGAAGCAAGTTGCTGGACTAAATTGGTACTTTGATCCAACTTCACCCACAACTCATCTAAAGTATTAGCCACATTTGGCTCTAAATTCGTCAAAGTGTTATCCCAGGTTTCCACCGAGGGAGACGTTGCTAATTCAGTCTTTTGTCTCGTGGAAAGAAGATTTGCTGGTGTAGTAATTTGAACAACTTCTTCTTCGTCAAACCGAAGTTGGGTTAATAAGCTGATTGTATCTTCTGCTGTCGGCAGGGGGATATTTTCTGGTATTGTAGGTTGGGCGTCTTCCCTTTCATATTCTGATACCAGTTCCTCGAAGTTTTCGGGCGATTTCTCCTCAAAAGAGGCATTTTGAGGTGCTGACGTTATTGTTTCAACATCTGGCACATCATATTCCCATAATTGCTCGCCAAAGCTACGGATTAGCTCTTGTCCGGGAGAAGTTGAGATAATTTCTTCATCGGTTGTAGTTTCGATTACATCTGGCTCATCATATTCCCATAACTGCTCGCCCAAATCGCGGATCAGTTCTTGTCCAGGAGTAGTTTCGATTACATCTGGCTCATCATACTCCCATAACTGCTCGCCCAACTCGCGGATCAGTTCTTGCCCAGGAGTGATTTCTAGATCGTCTTGTGCCTGATTGTCCTGATAATTTTCTATTTCTGTAGGTAAGTTTTGCATTAGCCGAATGCCAATGTCATAAGCAACTTCTCCAATTCTGCCAACACCAAGTTCCCCTAATTGCACCATTTGTGTTGCTAAAAGAGGATTTGGTGTAGGTGAAGCTAGTAAGCTTTCACCAAACATCACCAACCAGTCTATCCAACGTTCAGCTGGAATGCGATATTCGATTCGTTGCAGATACCTCAATGCCCACTGTCGTCCTCGTGCTTGATGCACGCCTTCTAACAATTGGATAAACAATTGTTCCAGATCCGCATTGGTTAGTTCTGGTGGTACCCCCACCAGATTGCGTCCTCTCGAAGCTTTGAGAGAACTATTCTGTTTACTTGCAATGAGGCGCTTTAAAAACCTTTTAAGCGACTGCGATATCCGCCTGAGCATCTGCCACACTCTTGGATTTTGTTTTTCTAGATTGTAGCCATCGTTGTCTTAAAAAAATCATCAATTACGTAAAAACCCATTAGATTCGGACAGCGCTTCCGTAGCAGGTTAGCAAAAAATATACAAATCTTCAAGAGCATAGCATTACAACGTTACAATTCCCAGGTTTAACTCTTGAATTTGATTCTGACAAGCAGTTAATTTTCAGTTTGCTCTGTAGTCGATTGGCCAGCAGGATATAACTGACTAATTAATGCCTGAACAAGCACTTGTGGATCGTCTGTTTCAACGGCAAGCTGTTGAGCAATCTGCTGACGTAAATTTTCATCCTCCTGCAACATTACAAACAACTGTTCTAGGGTGACAGTTTGGTATTCTCCCTCTGGAAGGTTCTCTGGTGCATCTGCTGACTCCGATACTGAGGCAGTTCCCTCAGAGGGCAAAGGAGTAGTGCTAAAAGCATCTGGCCCTTCATATTCCCAAACTGGTTCGCCTTCATTGCGTGTCAACAACTGCATCCCGATATTATAGGCAACATCTCCAATTTCTCCGACTTTTAACTCACCCAATTGCACTAACCGCGCCGCCATTTCATTATTGGGTGTCGGAGATGCGAGCAATCTGTCGCCAAAGCGCCCTAACCACTCAACCCACTCTTGAGTTGTGATGCGATGTTCGATATTATGCAGCCACTTCTGTGCCCATGCTTCCCCTCGTGCTTGATGTACTCCTTGCAACAATTCGTTGAAGAGAAATTCCAGATCCGTATCGCTCAAGGGTGGTGCTGGTTCTTTTTCTACATTCCCCCTAGATTTTGAGGTAGTCTGTTTTCCACCAAACAAGTTCTGAAAAAGCTTTTTGAGCCATTGAAATAGCCGCTTGAGCATTTGCTGCACCATCGAGTTTTACTTTATCTATAAAATTGTAGCGATCGCACTGGACTATGGCGTTAGTTCAGTCAATAAAACGTATAGTCATTAGTCATTAGTCATTTGTCATTTGTCAAGAGTTATTCTCCTCTGCTTCCCAGTTTCTTTAAATAGAACAAATGTACTAAATGATATGCTATAATTCCCATACATTGATGTTGAAATCATAGTAGAGGATAAGCTCTGGTTGCTTGCTTTCCTAAGTGCCAAAATTTACGGCATTAGTTGAGTCTTGGGCTATGGCAACATCGGTAAATAAAGCCAGGTACGAGAGTTTAAAATAATTGAATCCTCAACTCGACTCGGTGCTACTAATTCACTTTGAAAGGCATTGAAGTCTATATTTCCATGTCTTACGAACCCCTGCACCACAAATATCGCCCCAAAAGTTTTGCTGAACTGGTGGGCCAAGAGGCGATCGCCACCACCCTCACGAACGCGATCGGCACATCGAAAATCGCCCCTGCCTATTTATTCACCGGGCCAAGAGGTACGGGGAAAACTTCTAGTGCCCGAATTCTGGCTAAATCTCTCAATTGTTTAAAAAGTGACAAGCCCACTGCTGAACCCTGCGGCGTGTGTGAGGTTTGTCAGGGGATCGCTAAGGGCTACACCCTAGACGTAATTGAAATTGACGCCGCCAGTAATACTGGTGTCGATAATATCCGCGAGTTGATTGAAAAAGCCCAGTTTGCTCCTGTCCAGTGTCGCTACAAGGTTTATGTTATTGATGAATGCCATATGCTCAGTACCCAGGCATTCAATGCGCTACTGAAGACACTAGAGGAACCACCGAGGCACGTAGTTTTTGTATTGGCGACAACAGACCCGCAACGGGTTTTACCAACAATTATTTCACGCTGTCAAAGGTTTGATTTTAGACGCATTCAGTTAGAGGCGATGGTGAAGCATTTAAGTGTGATCGCATCTAAAGAAAACATTCATATTTCACATGATGCTGTCACCTTGGTAGCCCAACTTTCTCAGGGAGGCTTGCGAGATGCCGAAAGTCTACTCGATCAATTGGGCTTGTTAGCGGGTGAAGTGACACCAGAGCGAGTTTGGGATTTGGTAGGGACGGTAAGCGAACAGGACTTGTTAGCGCTTTTAAATGCGATCGCTCAAGATAAACCGGAAGCAGTTCTAGACTGTACTCACTACATTTTAGATCGTGGTCGAGAACCCCTAACTATTCTGCAAAATCTTGCTGCTTTTTACCGCGATTTACTGATTGCGAAAACAGCACCCAACCGCCACGATTTGGTTGCTTGTACTCAGCAAACCTGGACAGCGCTGATTGAATTTGCTCAATACTTCGATATGAGCGCGATCTTAGCAGGACAGAAACACCTGCGAGAAGCTGAAGTACAAATTAAAAATACCACCCAGCCGCGTTTGTGGTTGGAAGTAACATTACTAGGATTATTGCCTAGTGCAACGACGAATATTCAGCTACAAGCCCCAAGTGTCGCACCGCGAGTTAATACACCTGCTGTATCTCCAAGCTATCCTCCAGTAGTTGCCCAAAATCACGCAGTCTCTTCTGTACCTTTAGCTGAACCGCAAACAAATCATAATTCTGCATCTCCCAATCATCAAGCAGCTGGTCAAAATCAGCCCGTCACTTCATCTCCCCCTGTTGAACAGCAAACAAATCACAATTCTGCTGCTAAATCAGTTTCACCACCAACCCCAGAACCTGTTGCTGTTCCTGTGCCACCTGCAAACATTGAACCAGAAACTTCAGAAGTTGTTGGAGAAGAAGAAGTTGTTGGGGAAGCACAATATGACTTAACTCAGGTTTGGCAACAGGTGCGTGCTAATTTTCCGATGCCTTCCAGGCAAGCTTTACTTGGACAAATGTGCCAGCTAATAGAGTTTAACGGTACTGTAGCGCGTATTGCTGTTAAAGGGGCTAAATGGTATGAAACACTTAAATCTGATCTCCCGATGATGAAAGCAGCTTTCCAGCAGACTTTTCAACGTGAAGTTCAGGTAAATCTGGAACAAGTCAGTTCTGCAACTCCTACCTCAGCTAAAAAAAATCCTCCGCCAAAAGATTCTACTCGCGTTCAGCAACCACCAACTCCCAGTTACAACCAGCAAATTTCGCCTCCAGCGCCAGCACCACAGCCAACCAATCCATTACCAGCACCACAAAAAAGCGAGTTGGCAGCAAGAAATGGCAATGGTGTAAATGGAAATGGGGCAAATAGAAACGGGGTAAATGGAAAGGGGATGCAAACTTTGCCTCCACCCCCAAAACAAACACCCGCACCTGATTGGGAACCTGATGAAGTAGCGATCGCAGCTCAACGTGTAGCAGAATTTTTCAACGGACAAATTATCCGTTTTGCAGATGATTTCCCAGAATTCTCCGATTCTATAACTACACCAGAATGGGTAGAAGAAGCAGAAGTTGATGATGAATAAAAAAATGCAAAATTATTTTAGGTAATTTTGCATTTTTAATTTTTAATTTTTAATTCCCCAAAGGGGCTATTCCCCATTCCCCGTATGCAAGGTTTTCACCCATTTCAGGCGCTTTGGTCTTACCGACATCCGAGCAGTAGTGCTGCTCATGACGACTAACCAGTGCAACATATATAAACTGCCACGCAGGGTTTGCACCAGCATCGTAAGATATGTAGAAAGTGGGAACTTTTGATCTTGACGTACCCGTTTCAGACCTGTAAACATTCCTACCATCGACATAGAAATGGACAAGCCTGTGATCGGACTTAACATTGGTGGACGATGACGAGCGATCGCCATTAATAAATCTGGTACTGCTGCTGTCGGTAAAATATACATAATCAGCATAAAAATCAGCAAATCCCAGCTTTTACGCCATCCCATCCGGTTTTTGAGAATTAAATCCCAATAATCTAAATAGCGCTGATAACCGCCTTCTGCCCAACGGTTGCGCTGATGCCAGAGTGAAACTGCATTTGTCACTCCTTCTTCTTGCACCGCAGGATGGAAAACACATTCAATATCCCATTTATCCAAATGTAAGCGGATTGTCAAATCCAAATCATCGGTAATAGTTTCTTCATTCCAGCCACCGCAGCTTTCCAAGGCGGAACGCCGGACAAATTGACCATTGCCCCGCAGCTCGCCAATACCACCAAGGGCAGTCCGTTGTTGCTGAAACCATGTATCAAGAGCCATTTCGGCC
Organism: Nostoc sp. ChiSLP03a; assembly: GCF_034531215.2. Classification (NCBI taxonomy): domain Bacteria; kingdom Bacillati; phylum Cyanobacteriota; class Cyanophyceae; order Nostocales; family Nostocaceae; genus Nostoc; species Nostoc sp. ChiSLP03a. Next base: position 7,108 of record NZ_JAVRBQ020000132.1, on the reverse strand, counting down.
ATTTGACCCTTAGTCCAAAAGTTTGCTTTAGCGTTGGCGATCGCTTTTCGCACCTGCACCGCCCCCACGTTTTCTCTTTGAAATAAAGGTATTACCTGTTGCAGTAAATCTGGTGTTACTTGGGCATCAGCATCAAATACTGCTATAATGTCGCCCTTTGTCAGCGGTAATACCTGATTCAACGCCCCCGATTTGCCACCAGTAGCTTCTGCTGAACGCCTTAGTACTTTCAGCTGGTCGTGTTTCTGTGCGAGTTCCGCTAATAAATGTGGCGTGCTATCACTGCTGCGATCGTCAATTATCCAAATTTCGTACTCCCCACCTGGATATTCCAGATTACAAAGATTTTTGACTAATTTAGCAATTACTGCTTCCTCATTTTTCGCAGCCACTAGCACAGAAACAGAAGGCAAATCTCCCTGTATTTCTTTTGGATAGCGACGGGATTTAGTAAACACCACCACCAAAGCATGAAATCCTAGAATGGTGGTCAGTCCTAGAATAAAAATGGAAGCCCAAGAAACTAAATGTAGAGCGATCGTGCCACTCCAGACGATAGTCAAGACTAGAGCTGCTTTGCCTCTACGACCTTGAAACCGGGATGTTAGAGACATAGAATCTGTCTCTAACACTGACTCCTCATCTACTGATAGGTCAGATAACAAGGAGTTGAGCGGATCGAGCTCTTGATAAGAATCTTCTTCGGGCCAGGAATTCGCTGGCATAGGTTAGGTTGCTTGATTCAAAAACCACTATTTGTCTACAGTTAGTAATTTTACGGACAAATATCCCTAAGCTACTTTTCCCGATATTAATCGGAATGGGCAAACTGCAATACCCGCTATCCCTAAGCCAAAAGCCGCTGGGACTACCTTTGTTGTCACCGCCACTGTGCGTAATTACCTCATATTAACCGCGTTTGCTACTCTTAGACAGAAGCTTGATTCCTTTGATAGCCACTTCGGCAGGAAGCTTGTAGAGTCGGACTTTTCCTAATGAAAACTCCGGTTTGGGTAAAGTAATAGCAAGGCAGCAGCAGCTTTTTGTTGGGAAAAACTGCAATAACGCCATCCACCACTGTACAGTAGGGATTTTTAGTGTTACCGTTCCCAGATTCGATAACAGTTAATGCAGCATCATTGTAACCGAAATTTTAATATTTCTTAGTAGTAACTTCATTTATTGGGTATGGGGCATGGGGACTGGGGCATGGGGACTGGGGGACTGGAGAGCAGAGGAGTGGAGTTCAAAAACTCGTCAGCAAGTATCAAAGACTTATCCCTTATGCCCAATGCCCAATCCCCAATCCCCAATCCCCATTCCTACTATGTGCTTTAGACACATCTTTGGGGAATACTACTAACATCCACTAATATCCCCAGTTGCTAACTAACTTGAGGAATATTTAACTATGTCTATCGAGCAACTCCAGCCTGCAACTCAACAACAAGCCAGTGTTTACTTACCTTATGTTCAGGGTGCTAGGCGCAATTTCTTACCCTATGCCATCAGTCTTTATCAAAAAGGGGTCTTGGAGGGACATCGGAAGATTGAAGCCAGCGAACATGTTCCCTTTGTCGCCTCCTGGAATGTTGCTACTTTACCCTCAGACTTAACCCGTTGCCGAATTCAGTTTGATGGCAATGCTGACCTGAGCTATGAACTGATGATGGCTAGTTTCGAGTTTATTAATTTTTTAATTGAACTTATGGACAACTATAAACGTTATCGTATAACCGATTTTTCACAACCGTTTTATCGCAAGCTACTGCGTATAGATGAATGATTAAACTCAGCCGGATTTGCAAAAGTCCGGCTTATTTTAAATTGATAGATAAATAAGTTCGTAGTAAGGACTTTAGTCCTTATTGTCTGAGATTATTTGCTCACAAGGCACTGATTTTTACAATTCAGCTTCAGCCTTGTGAGCTTTTTTACAACAGGCTTTAAGCTTTAAAACGTCTTCCTAAGTCCCCTGTCTTTTCTTCTTTTCAGAATGATACCAAAACTAGCTACCATCAGAGTTCCGAGAAGGCTAGCGGGTTCTGGAATAGAAGTTTCATTTATAGGTACTATGATTCTTAAATTTGCCAAACTAGCGTTAGTTATGGTCAAAGATGTTACGCCTGGGAAACCTGGGATATCAGACTTGAAATCAAAGACCGTGGGAGTTAAATCCCCATTGGGATTACTATATCGCTCCCCATATCCACTCACTTCAAAAGTACCTTGATATTTCTTTCCGGTATTTGGATCAGTGACAGTACCAGTGTAGAAAGCTTTTGTAAGATTAAATTCATCTTGAACTACTCCTTGAAATGTGGTTCCTGGCAATTGTCCCTGGTAAAGAAAGGTAGTCAATTGACCACCAGAAAGCACCGGCGATGTCAAAACACCATCAAACGAGACAATTGGAATACCTTTTAAGTCAACAAAGTGATGCAGACTTCCATCAGAGCGTGTTTCTACCTGTAAATAGTCTGATTGGTATACAGGAACATAATTAGGATTATTATTAGTACCTAAGTTCCGGTAATAAGTTCCAGTATCATCCGTATCAATACGAGTAATACTATTATTGAAATTGGGATTATTTCTGGGCAGTTCGATAGTTCCTGATAATGTACCAGTGCTTTCAATTGTGATGAATTGAGCAGCAATTGCACTTGCTCCACTCATAGCGATCGCTACTGCCGCAAGACAACTACTGCTAACAGCTGCAAAACCTAGCTTAATCCCTGATGAACTCACTTTCATTAACAAATTGTTCCTTTATTTGTCGATAGTAAACACACCTAATATGCTGAGATTAATTGCAAGTTTATCTCATGCATGATTTATTATTCCCAAGCTAGTAATGGAAGTTTCATCGATAAAAAAAGTCTTATCAGTTGCTATTTTTAGCAAAACAGAATAAAGGCGTCAGAAGTCAAAATTCAGAATAAATTTTGTGCGACTGCTGGATGAATTAAGGGGTTTAACACCTCCACTCAATCTGCATATTTAGTGGTAAACAAAACAGTGGCGGGTCTGAATTTCTCACTGATTCATTCTGACTCCGGAATTTAGAATAGCTGAATTCTTCTTCATATCGCAAAAAATCAGTGATATTGGAATGTTTTGACGAGCAAAATTTTGCCACTCAATTTGCAGGTAGCTTTCAAAGTAGCAGTGATTAACTAATTAAGTTAGTTCATCTAAACTAGAGAGGACTGATAACTGTTGATTTTCTTGTTTCAATTGTTCAACATGAGTATTATTGAAATGCTCACTTTTTTTGAGATATTGTTGGAAATATAACCGATATAATTCACACGCAGGAGTACCGCGTAGGCGTAGCCCGTCGTAGACATCGCCTTCTAAATTAATTAGCCCTATACTTTGTAATTGATATGCCAAGCTTGGCTCTAATTTCACATAATTTGTAGTATTAATCACTTCATAAAAAGCATCTCCCAATTCTGGCTGATCTCGAAGTGCTAATACATATTGCCTTAGACACTGGTTATAAATTCCGGCTTCTGTGGGTGCTTGTTGCAATAACTGCCCTAAATCTCCTTTTAATCCACCTTTACCCACAAGGTGATACAATGCCAATCGCACCAAATAAGGATTTCCTCCCACCATTGCCATCAAACTATCGGCATCTTTACCATCTGTCCAATCCAAGCCGTGACGTTGTGCTAAATCCTGCACTTGCTCTTTCGTAAAGGGAGGTAAATTAATTGTCAAACCAATATTAAATAATGGCGATTGAGTGAGTTTTATGGGAACAAGAATTTCTGTTGAATAAACTAGAACCAGACGCAGTTTTTGCCAAATTTCTACCCTTTTGGCTTGTTTATGCCACGATCGCACTAATGGTAGCAGCTCTTGAGCAATTTCCTGATACTCAAATACCCAGTCCACCTCATTTAATACTAAAACCAAGGGACTTGAGAGCGCAGGCAGTAAATATTTTTGGAAATAGATAGAGCAGCTGACTTTGCTACCCATATCTTCATCCCAATAATCATTGAGTTTTGGTTCTAGCTGTAACTCCCGACTAACATTGACACAAAACCAGCGCAAAAATTTATCCAAACTGGCAAATACTGCTTTGTCTGCTTGCTGAAAGTCCAAAGTTACGGTACCAAAGCCTTGCTTGTTAGCGCGTGCAAGCAACCGCAAAACCAGAGAGCTTTTTCCCATCTTTTTGGGTGCTTTGATGCAAATTACACTCCCAGGTTCAGCCATTTCTGCGTAAGCGAGTTCTTCAATTGGCGGGCGAGGGATGTAAAATCTGGAATTAAAAGATACTGGGCCGCTAGGAAATTCTAAGGATATCGCTGTGGCGGCTCGGTTGAATTCCTTAATTAACTGCTGATGCGCAACGCTTTGAGGGTGATTTTCTAAAGTCTCGCGAAAGTTGGATTTATGTATTGGTTCTTTGTAAAAATTACTCAGTACTTGCCATAAATGAGCAGCGATTTCCTTGACACGTTCCTCGCCGTAGTGCGCTTCACTAGCTATCTCGGCGTAGGTTTCTCCTTCCCACGAAGAACGTAATATCAACTCTTGGAGGGTCGTTAAACCGGTTGCTTGACTGGCTTTTAGTAGCAATACTAGTTCATCTATAGTCATTACTCATTGACTCTAATTCAGTATGATATTTTTTCACACCATTCAGCTTTAGAAGTCAATGTCGGCTGCCTTTTATGCATAGCAGCCAGCTCTGACTAAAAAAGCTACAAAAAAGCCTTGACAATTTTTTGCATCCTGAAATTATTTAGCGTGATTCAATCATAGAATTTTTTTTACAAAGTTTTCGGGTTTTTTAGGTAATTATATGTGACTTGAACTACTTTTTTTAGACATATCTTAGAATGTAGATGCACAACAATGTAGCGATTTTTTCTAAAAGATTGCTATTGCGATCGCAACACAGGTTACATTCTTCTAAATTCCATTCCAATTGATGATATCGGCTGATATATCCCTGACCTAAGTTACAGCCTAATAAACCAACTAGGCGATTTGTCCATAACTGAATCGTCAGGGTGCTAAAACAGCGTAGAGAGAAAGCTACAGAATATCTTCCTCATCGTACCAGCAGCTATGCATATCCAAGAACCCGCTACTCATGAATCAGAAGCTCCATTTTCAGTACAAGATTCTCAGAGTTTCCCAGAAGCCAAAGACTTATCTCTAGAAAATTTAGATACTTGCCAATGCTCACAAGCCACCTTACAAATGGCATTAATCGCTAGTGGCTTGGGATTGTGGGATTGGAATCTAGTAACTGACAAAACTTATTACGATTCCCAATGGAAAAGTATCCTGGGATATAAAGTAGACGAAATCGACAACGATTATAAATCCTTTGAACAACTGGTACATCCACAAGATTTACCAAGAATTCGCCAGGTATTGCACGATTATCTCCAAGGATGCATACCTGTGTTTGAAGTCGAATTGCGAATGTTGACTAAATCCGGGGAGTGGAAGTGGATTTTGACTTGTGGCAAAGTATTTCAGTGGGATAAATTCGGTAAACCAGTGCGGATGGTGGGAACGCACAAGGATATTAATCAGGATAAAGCAATCGCTACTCAACAATACCAACTATTTGAACAACTCCAAAGAGAAATTACTCAACACCAGTCTAACGAAGACCAAGTTAAGGAAAAATCACAACAGCTAGAAACTACTCTTGATGAACTCAAATATACCCAAAAGCAGTTATTGCAGAACCAGAAAATGGCTAATCTCGGTCAACTGGTGGCAGATATGGCTAACGAAATTAACAACCCCGTTAGCTTTATCTCCAGTAATCTCCATACTGCTAGTAAATACGCTGAAGATTTAATCAGAATTATTGAACTTTACCAATATTACTATCCCACGCCTACCCCAGTTATTGCCTTACATTTGCAACACCTTGACCTTGGTTTCGTGAAGACAGAATTTTTCAAATTACTGTGGTCAATGCGAGCCTGTTCTGAGCGTGTGAAAGATATTGTTTTCGCCTTGCGGAATTTTTCTACCTCTGACGAAGGTCAAATGCAAAAGGTTGACATACATCAAGGATTTGATAGTGTTCTCAGGATTTTACAACATCGTCTCAAAGAAAAACCTGATAGAGCAGAGATTAAAGTAATTAAAACCTTTGGAGAATTACCCTTAATTGAGTGTTACCCTAGTGAACTAAATCAGGTATTCATGAACATCTTAACCAATGCCATTGATGCTTTAGAAGAGAGGATGAAGCACGATCATTCTTTTACTCCAAAAATTTTGATTCATACAGAAGTTGTTAGCAGTCATTTATCATTGGTCAATAATCATGAACCTTGGGTAAATGACAAACTACTAGGGAAAAAACACAAAGTTATCATTCGCATTTTTGACAATGGCAAAGGTATGCTTCCCCATATCGAAAGACATATATTTGAACCGTTTTTTACAACCAAGCCAGTAGGCAAAAGTCAAGGACTAGGGTTATCAATTAGTCGGCAAATTATCGTTGAAAAACATCAAGGTAAACTTAAGTGTAATTCTCAATTAGGTCAAGGGACAGAGTTGGTGATTGAGATGAATACAACAGCAAGACACTATGCCGCGATTAGAAAACACGCCAACTTTTAGGTATTTAACTTTAGGGAGGAGGTGTTAATTTTTGCAAGTCGATGCATTAACAAGGCGGCCGTCGCCTTCACAATGCAAGTCGATGCATTAACAAGGCGGCCGTCGCCTTCACAATACAAGTCGATGTATTAACAAGGCGGCCGTCGCCTTCACAATACAAGTCAATGCATTAACAAGGCGGCCGTCGCCTTCACAATACAAGTCGATGCATTAACAAGGCGGTCGTCGCCTGCTTTTAACCAAAAAATTCCTTAACCGAACGGTATTGAGCGCGGTGTAGTCCGCCACGTGCTTGTGTAACATTGCATAAGTCCTGATTAAGCAAATTGCTGCAATCCATTAATATCAAGTTCGGATGAACACTTATAATTAAGCTGCCCTTGTTTTTGGCCACCAGTAGTAGCAAGTTAAACCAGAGATTAAATCATGTTGTTTCATTAGTTCTTGACAACGAAGTAGTAACAAAGCTTCTAGTTCATCT
>NZ_JAVRBQ020000131.1:0-5056 GCF_034531215.2 Nostoc sp. ChiSLP03a | reverse complement strand
AAGACACTGTTTGTAGGCGTTTTTTCAGTTCCTCTTCGCTCTCGGCGATCGCAATTTTAAATGGGCGGCTCATGGTTCTGTTAACTTACCTAGTTTGCTTCTCCCCATTATATGCAGATTCATTTTTAATTGGTATTAGAGTAGAGGTATTTTTACCAAACAACTGCGAATGAAAACTTATAATATCGCTAAACAACTATTTTGGATATCATAAAAAATCTAACGAAAGTTAGAAGGTTTCTGGAATATTATTGCTCAAAATAATAATAAAGAAAGAGCAAATAATATTTTTAAATTCACTACTTATATATAAGAGTATGGCTCCTACGGTATTGATTACAGGTGCTTCTGAAGGTATTGGTAAAGCAACAGCTCTTTTATTTTCTCGGCAAGGATATGACCTTGTAATTGCAGCTCGTTCTGCTGACCATTTGGAAGCTGTAGCGCAGGAGTTACAAAGCCTTGGTCGTGCAGCACCATTGACTGTTACTTGTGATGTCACTGACGCATCTCAAGTACACACCTTGGTACAAAAGGCATTGGAGCATTATGGTTATATCGATGTGTTGATAAACAATGCAGGCATCTTCGCATCAGGACCAGTAGAGCAGTTTTCTCTTAGTGATTGGCATCAAATTATAGACACTAATTTATGGGGATATATTCACACAATTAATGCCCTTCTACCTCATTTCCTCCAGCGGGGTAGTGGAACTATAGTTAATTTAAGTTCCATTGGCGGTAAGGTACCAACTGCTTACTTAGTGCCCTACTGCGCTAGCAAGTTTGGGGTGACAGGGTTGACGGAAGCGTTACAAGCAGAACTACAGCCAAAGGGTATTCATGTTTGTGGGATTTATCCGAATTTAATTAAGAGTACTTTAATGGAACGGGCAGTTTTTCGGGGTAAGGATAAGCAAGATGCTCAAACTCGTCGTGGACAGCTTGAGGTTGTGCTGAAAAATCCGGTAGTGGAGAAGCCTGAAGATGTGGCAAATGCTATCTGGGATGCAGTCAAGAATAAGAAATCGGAAGTGATGGTTGGTTCGGCGAATTTCTCGCAAGCTTTGTATCGCTTGTTTCCTGGTTTGATAAAGTGGGTTTCGCGGCAAGGGTTGAAAAATCAGGATAATTAATTTTTGCTGCCAGCACATTCTGCTATTGTTACTCACATTCTCGTTTCGTTACATAGTGGCGATAGCGAAACATAGCTTCTAGTTGCACTTGCACTAACCAACCACTGACAAATTCAACTGTTCCTCCACCAGGCATAGAAAAAGAAATAGCATCAGTCAGCCTAGTTTTACCATTTTCCAGTTCAAATTCATGTCGATGTATCCAAGATTCAAAGGGGCCAGATATCTGTTCGTCGGTAAACAGGCGATATTTTTCACATTCAGTATGACGCGCTAACCAAGTTAAGGGTAATGGGCCGAGAAACAAGCGAAATTCAGTGATAGCGCCCACGTTCAGCCCTCCTTCACGACGAACCACTTGAACCGGCTGCCAAGGTGGATTCAAGAGTTGCAAAATATCTGGCCTTTCGTGAAATTTCCAAACTACTTCTGGTGAGGCATTAATGATTGAAGAATGTTTAAAGTGCAGCATGGAAAGAAAAACCTAAAATTCAGCTTTCAGATTCAGTATCTATCTCGATATCTAGGGTATCTTCATCAACCCGCACATACAAAATATTTGGGTTACAGCAAACTTGACAATCTTCTACATAAGATTGCTGTCCTCCAGCACTCAAATCAATAAAAGTTAAGTTCGGTTCGCCGCAATAGGCGCAGTAATACTCAGCTGTGTTTTGCATCAAGTTTTCAGCTATGAATTCAATGGTATTGGGCATGGGGCATGGGGGATTGGGCATTGGTTATTCCCCGTGTTCCCAGTCCCCAGTCCCTAGTTCCTAGTTCCCAGTACTGGCTGTAGTTCTTTAAGGGATGGATTGATATAACTTTGAGCATCAGCCAAATGCTTTAGTAGTGTAGACTGTGGCAAAGGCCCTTGCAAGTGGCTCCAAGGTAATACTTGTTTTGTTGACCATTCGGCGTGGACGTAGAAATCTAAATCGGGGATTTGTCCTTTGAGTTGCTTGAAAGCACGTTTGTAGCTACCCAAGGAATCACCAAAGTCACGAGTAAGTTCAAGAAGTTGGGAGAGTCTACGATCGCCTCTCGATAATAAAGCCTGTATAATCGACCAATTATAGCTTTCTGGGCGAAATTCTATCCCCTGTGGTTTTAGCTGTTTTTGCAAAAACTGCAACCGCTTTTCGGCTTGGCGATTCACCCCAAACCATTGAAACGGTGTGTGTGCTTTGGGTACAAAGGTGCTACATCCGTATGTTAAGCGCAATCCCGGCGCAGCTTTTTTGATATTACGCATCATTGCCACGGTTTGCTCTAAATCTTCTGCTTCTTCACCAGGAATTCCTGCCATTCCGTAGAGTTTCAAGCTTTTTAAGCCGCCAGCTTTGGCATTTATCGCTGCTTGGATAATTTCGTCGTTATGCAGCTTTTTGTTGACGATTTGGCGGATTTTCTCAGAACCACTTTCTACTGCAATGGTAAGCGATCGCGTGTCTCGTTTCGTCAAAGTTTCTGCTAACTGGACTGTTACAGTATTAGTTCTCACTGAAGCAATACTGAGACGGACATCATCATACTTTGGCTGACTAATATAATCTAGCAAAGCCTCAAATTCTGGATGTTGAGTTACTGAAGCCCCTAATAATCCTAGCCGATTTGTGACTTCTAAACCTTTTGCGATCGCTGGAATTAATGAATCTTCCAGACTGGCTGTTCTAAAAGGCAGGGTGAGATAACTCGCCAAACAAAAGCGGCACATTTCTGGACAACTTCTCACCACTTCCACCATGTAGATATTTTCCCATGCCGCTTTTTCGGTGACTACAGTAGAGGCCGATAGGGTATTTCCTCTGTAAGTTTGTTTTTGCACTACTGCGGGAATTTCGGGAGAAATTGGTTTAATTGACTTTACTTCACCATCTCTTGTGTGATACTCCACCTCATACAAACTGGGTACATAAATTCCTGGTATTTGTGCAAGTCTTTTTAGTTGAGTTTGTCTTGAGGCATTTCTTACTTCTTTGTAAGCCTCAATAAAATTCCCTAACAGGGTTTCGCCATCTCCCAGTAAAACGACATCAAAAAAATCTGCAAAAGGTTCGGGGTTAGCAGTGAGAACGGGGCCACCACCAAAAATTATCGGATGAGAATCATCACGAGAGGTTGCCCGAATAGGAATTTCTAAAGATTCCAGCAAATTTAGAATATTCACATAATCCAGTTCCCACGAAATAGAAAATCCCACAATTTCCGGCGTTCTGGGGAGTTGTTCGTGAGTATCTGTAAACAGGCGACTCACCTGCACATCATCACGCATTGCCAAGGTTGCCCACACCACCTGATAGCCAAGGCTAGTGATACCTACGCTGTACTCGTTGGGAAAGGCGAAGATTATGGGGATAGCGTTGGTGTCTGGGGTGGTAGGTGTAAAGAGAAGGCGTTCAGAGTCAAATACAGATGATGTCACAGGTGTTTGTTAGAGGCAAGTTTATCTATATTTAATTTTAAGCCATAGAATAATTAAGTTAAAAATCAATGTTATGGCGTTAGCAAGAATAATTGGCAAGGATTGTAAATAAATTCCATAGATTAACCACAAAAAAACACCACTTATGAATGTAATCAGCGTAACCAAAGAAACATCTTTGGCTGATTTTGTTTGCCATGTTTTAAACATCTGCGGCAAAAAAGAGATTGTGGTTATTGTGGCGGCAGCTAATCCTAAAATTGTTATAAAATCCATGTTTAATTATTTATATTAAGTTGCAATACCATAATATATAGCAATTCTCTCTGATTTTTGAAAATTACTATTTAAATGAACGAATCACCCAAATGTCAAGATCATCAAATCTCCCAGATAAACAATATTTAATTCGGGTGAATAGTGCCTCGTAGAAACTTTAATTCCCTAGTAATTAAAAATATTAATTTCCTTTCTACTTTATAAAGTTGTTTAACCTAGTTAAAATAATCACATACTACTAATATACGTAATATAATATTAATTATCCATTTGCTTAAGGTTTATGAAACATAAACGAGAAATTATAGAAGCATTGTTGTCTGGTTTATCTAGCATGGAAGAGTTTTATGACTCTCCAGATGTTATTTGTCGGCACTTTTCAAACTGGATAGATAGTGTTAAGCAAATACTTGCTAGTGCTGACATGAATGATGAATTAAATAGTTGGAACAAAGCACTAAACGGTACAATTTATTCAGATGATGGCTCTTTATGGGTAGCCATGTCAATCGCAAAAGCTACGCTGATAGGAATTCTCAATAAACTAGAAACTACTGAAATTTTTAATACACCCTATCTTAATCATGAGGATGTATTCAGTGCCGATAGAATGTCTAGTTTATATGTAATTCTCCACTGTTACGAAAATTCGGTTCGTTGCTTTATTGAAAAAATATTCTTAAAGGAACTTGGAGATAATTGGTGGGAACAAGTTGCAAACTCACAAATGTTAGAGAAAGTAGAAAGAGTTAAAAATAAAGAAATAAAAAACAAATGGGTTTCCCCAAGAGGAGGTAGTTCACCTCTTTATTGCATTGATTGGGGTGATTTGGCGAGATTAATTAAAAATAATAAAGAATTCTTCCTACCTTACATTGGAGACATTAATTTTATTGAGAATAGATTTACACAACTAGAAGATTTGCGAAATATTGTTGCTCATCATGGGATTTTACCATCTGAAGATGATTTCCAAAGAGTGTTTATTTCTTTTAGAGATTGGTGTCGTCAAATAGGACAGCATAAAAATTTGTAAGAGGATGCCTGAAAAATCAAATTTTCCAATGTATTTTAAGCTAATACCAATTAAAAATGAATCTGCATATAATGGGGAGAAGCAAACTAGGTAAGTTAACAGAACCATGAGCCGCCCATTTAAAATTGCGATCGCCGAGAGCGAAGAGGAACTGAAAAAACGCCTACAAACAGTGTCTTC
>NZ_JAVRBQ020000130.1:0-10668 GCF_034531215.2 Nostoc sp. ChiSLP03a | reverse complement strand
TTTTATAAAGCTGCATAGAATTCGATCCCCCCTAACCCCCCTTTTTAAGGGGGGAACCGGAAAAACATCTATCAAAGTCCCCCTTTTCAAGGGGGATTTAGGGGGATCAAGATATGTGCAACTTCACATTAAATTGGTATTACGAGCGCTTTGGTAACAATGATGTCAGTTTTAGCCCAGATGGTAAAAGTATTGCATCTGGTGATTCTGATGGTGTTTTGGTTTGGGATTTTGACTTAAATCAACTTCTTAAGCATGGTTGTAATATGGCGCATGATTATCTGAAGAATAACCCAAAAGCAGAGAGCGATCGCTATCTCTGTGACGACATCTACAAAAAAAAGTGAAAGCTCAAGGTGTCTTCTTTTGAGTTAAATAAAACACCTTTAAATTAATTTAAAATTGATTGACCTACCACTTTTGGCGCATCAACCCGTAAATTCATCTGCTCATACCGCACAGTTAACCAAGGCTGACCTAAACCGATTCCAGAAAAAGGACTTTCGTCCGGGATTTCTAACTTAGAACCAATCAAACCCAACACAGATTCAACTTCAGCAGGAAATATCAGCAAATCACTACCCTTGACGCTGAAACTAGAGGCACTTAACCACTGTCTCCATGGCAAACTTTGTTGATTATACTTAAGACTACACAACTTGCGGTTTTCCTGATGCACAGTAACATACTTTCCTTGTTCCCAGGTAAACTTAGCTAGTTCCTTTGGTAGCCCCCAAATTTCTCGACCGCCAGCCACCGAATCAGCATTATCTACATAAATGTGAGAAATCCAAGCGCCGATTTTCCTTTGGTAATTAATCAAAGCTGGGACAACAATTAACTCACTATACTCCATTACTGAGCCTGACCCATAATGAGATAAATACACGCTAGCGAGAGTTTTACCAGGCCATACAGAAATAATTTCTAACTCTAAGGGAATCAAAGGGCGCACTTGGTCAATATTTACCAAATGCAAAGTTTGGATGGCATAGCCTTGGAGTGTCCAAGGTGCTTGTGGATATGGCATAAGGGAGTTAGGAATAGAGAGTGAGGAGTTAGGAACAAAGTTAAGAATTAAGATCGAGAGTTACTAATATTAGTTCTACTCTAACTCTAGACTTCAAACTCCTAACTCCTAACTTCTAACCCCTAACTCCTAAAAAAAAATCCCCACTCAGGCATTTGTCTGAGTGGGTAATATGAGGTCGAACAAAACAATCTTCTCAAAAGAAAGTAGAGAAATTATTTGCTCTCTGTAAAATCAGCGTCAATCACATCGTCGCCGTTACTAGAACTAGAAGAACTGCTACTATCTTGAGGTTCACCACCAGATGTAGCACCGGCACCAGCGCCAGCACTGGCACTAGCACCAGCTTGTTGATAGATGTTGCTACCAACAGCGAATAACGCTTGTTGCAATTCTGGGGTGAGCTTTTTAATTTGCTCATCGTCTTCTTTAGCAACAGCTTCCCGCAGTTCTTTCACTAAACCTTCGACTTTAGTCTTGTCAGCATCGGGAACTTTATCGCCCAATTCTTGTAACTGCTTTTCAGCTTGGTATGCCAAAGAATCGGCTTGGTTCTTGCGTTCAATCTTCTCACGCCGTTCTTTGTCAGATGAAGCATTTTGTTCAGCTTCTCTTACCATGCGGTCAACATCAGATTTATCCAGGGTGGAAGCGCCAGTTATGCTGATGGACTGTTCTTTACCAGTACCTTTGTCTTTTGCGGTGACGTTAAGGATACCGTTAGCGTCAATATCGAACACCACTTCAATTTGAGGAACGCCACGTGGTGCAGGAGGAATGCCATCGAGGCGGAAGGTTCCCAAACTCTTGTTATCGTTAGAGAATTCGCGTTCACCTTGGAGGACGTGAATTTCTACGTTGGTTTGTCCATCCACAGCAGTGGAGAAGACTTCCGATTTCTTGGTGGGGATTGTGGTGTTGCGGGGGATAATTTTCGTCATCACGCCGCCCAATGTTTCCACACCCAAAGATAGGGGTGTCACGTCTAACAGCAAGATGCCAGTTACATCACCAGCCAGTACTCCAGCTTGAATGGCTGCACCAACTGCTACAACTTCATCAGGGTTCACGCTTTGGTTGGGGTCTTTACCCAATACCTGCTTCACAATCTGTTGGACTGCGGGAATCCGCGTAGAACCACCAACTAACACCACTTCATCAATATCGCCTTTGTTTAACTTGGCATCCCGGAGGGCGTTTTCCACAGGAATACGGCAACGGTCGATTAAGTCAGAACAAAGTTCTTCAAACTGAGCGCGAGTCAGGGTTGTATCCAGGTGCTTGGGCCCATCCTGGGTAGCGGTAATAAATGGTAGGTTAATTTCTGCTTGGCTGACACTAGAAAGCTCAATTTTGGCTTTTTCTGCGGCTTCCGTTAGACGTTGTAAAGCTTGCTTGTCTTTCCGCAGGTCAATACCTTCGGCTTTCTTGAACTTCTCAGCTAAGAAATCAACTATTTTTTTGTCAAAGTCGTCACCACCAAGGTGGGTATCACCAGATGTGGCTAGTACTTCAAAAACTCCGTCTCCTACTTCCAGCACGGATACGTCGAAAGTACCACCACCAAGGTCAAATACTAGGATGGTTTCGTTACTCTTCTTGTCAAATCCATAAGCCAGAGAAGCAGCGGTAGGCTCGTTGATAATCCGCAGAACTTCAATCCCGGCAATTTTTCCAGCGTCTTTTGTTGCTTGCCGCTGAGAGTCGTTGAAGTATGCAGGAACAGTGATTACAGCTTGGGTTACAGTTTCACCCAAGTATTTGCTGGCATCTTCAACTAATTTGCGAAGAACTTTTGCAGAAATTTCTTCAGGAGCAAACGGTTTGCCAGCAATTGGACAATCTAATTTGACATTGCCGTTGCTGCTCAGAACTTTGTAAGAAACTTCTGTAGCTTCGTTACCCACTTCATCGTAGCGGCGACCGATAAAGCGTTTGACTGAGTAAAACGTATTTTCGGGGTTCATCACCGCTTGGCGTTTGGCGATTTGGCCAACCAAGTTGTCGCCATTTTTCGCAAATGCGACTACTGATGGCGTTGTCCGAAAACCTTCAGCATTAGCAATTACTGTGGGTTTACCACCTTCCATTACTGCCACGCAGGAGTTCGTTGTTCCTAAGTCAATTCCAACTACTTTTGCCATTTTAGGTGCTGGCTCCGTATAACTACAAATGAATGAATGAGAATATAAAGCACTAAATTTTGAACCAACAGGGTCAAGAAATCAGCCCGTTCAGCATGAATACCTTTGATTTGGCTTTCCTGGGGTTAAAACTCCAGACTATGCTGATATATATACTGAAGCTTAGTGGTAGCCAGTCCATGAAGGGTGGTTTCCCGAACCTTGCTTGGGACGGTTAAACTAACTAAATTTTGTTTTTAGTTGGTTCATGGATTAATTTGTCTTCACTCTGTCTAATGTAGAAGAATTAATACTTTCAGTAATTAGGGTGAACCGTAACGTCCGAGTGGTGTTTGCCGTCTTTTGAGGCAATAAACCATAGAAGCAGTAAGGATTGGAGATTGGGCACGGGGCATTGAAAAGAGGCAGAGGGGCAGGGGAGCAGGAGAGAAATAATAACTCCTAACTCAGCACGGGCTAAACGCCCTGCTGACGCTAACAGCACTCAGTAGTTACTCAATCCTAGAAAAAAGAGTTTCCCAGTCAATCACAGGTGGTCTTTGTCCTTGGTTGACTATTTCAAAAATTTTCCTAGAGCTATTTGGCTGAAATAGGCATTCTACACAAGCGTTTGCAACATCAATCCGGCTGGCATCACCTGAAAGTGTATCACCAGTGCCTATGACCACACCGTATTTACCCCCAGTTTTTGCTTTAAGGAGGGTGTTGAGGTCGTATGAGGTATAGGGGCCGTCAATAAGGCGTCCTGGGCGGATAATGGTGTAGGGTAATCCTGAATTAATAATGGACTCTTCGCCTTTTTGTTTGGCATCCAACACGCCAAAACCATTAAGAAGACTAAAAGGAAACTGATTTTTACGGAGAATTCCACAAGAAGAGACGAAAACGAATCGCTTCAAATTCTGGGGTGCTGCTGCTACTAGATTGCTGACACCTTGAGCATCAATCTTTGTCGGACTATTCTTTGCTTTTGCTTGACTAGATTTGGGATTAAAAAAAATAATTCCCCATTCAATCAAGTTCGGGGTTTCGTCAAACTCCCATCGCGCAGAGGGAAAGGCAGTGGTTCCGGTACAATTTATGATGTGGGTAACACCTGGCATTGCTGCTGGCAGTGTAGCTGGCTGACGGATGTCACCAACGGTAATTTCCACTTTTTGGTTAAACATCTTTTCAGCTTTTGCAGCATTGCGTGTCAGAACGCGAACTTTTAAATTCTTTTCGAGTAACTTGCTTACCACTAATTGCCCGACTCCACCTGTAGCACCAACAACTAGTACTAAATCCTTAGCTGAATCAAAAGAAGTCATAAAGTGCCCTTGAGATAGTCTATTGCTAATCTACCTAAAAAATACGATGTCTACGAGAGCCTGTGACGCTTGATAGCGCAGCGTAAAGGCTTCTCTTTCAGAGACGCTATTCGCGTTCGCCAACGGCATAGCAACTCTTAGAGAGACTGCGCCAACGCTAAGAGCGACGCAAGAGTGTCTAACTCGCTAACGCATATTTTGCTAATGGTTGTTTACTCTGTAGCTTTCAGGCTGATAAGTGGGAATTTTAGGAAAAGGGCAAATTCCCTAGAACTGAATTAGCACAGTAGTCAGTACTTGAGGTTTTGAGCAAGGAATGAAAATTAGTCAAAAATTAATTTTGGGTGTTCTTGGAATGGCTACTCTTTCAGGAATAATTGGTGCAATTAATGCTAATCAACAATTGAATATAGCTAAGTATCTTGCTCAACAAGAGGCCGAAGAAGTTGCTGGACTACTGGGATATTTTGTCAGTCATGAGCATGAAAAGCACAAAATGCGATCGCAAGATCGGGTGCTAGCCCATCTGCAAGAGCATATTCAATCGCTACACAAGCAACGTCAGCGCGATTTGGAGATTGTAGACCGCAATAAAATCATTCTGGCAGATGTAGTTACGGAAGATATCGGTACGCGATTAGACCACGATCGCAATAATGAAGTTGGTAAAACTATTCAAGATGGTGTACCCAGAACCTATATTGAGTCCAGTCCTGAATACCCAAATGGAATTCAATTGATTGCCGTTCCTTTTAAAACTAGCAACGGTGAAACAATGGGTGCAGTAATTTTGGAATATACACCACTTTATAAAGCAGCACTAGCAACTGCACATAAAAATATTGTTGTCACGTCGTTTATTAGTTTGGGATGTAGCATCTTTGCATTAACAGTAGGTTATCTGCTTTCCAAAAGCATCTCAAAACCGATTAAGCAACTCCAGGAAGCTGTGATGAATCTGGCTGAAGGTAAATTGGATACCAGAGTTAATATTCGCTCCCAAGATGAAATTGGCGAGTTAGCTAGCTCGTTCAACAAAATGGCAGACGATCTCCAATATTCTAGAGATGATTTGGTCAATGCTAACGAACAATTACGAGACGAAATTAGCGATCGCCTACAGGCAGAAGCAGAACTTCAGCAAGTTCTGAAAGACCTGAAAAAAACCCAAATCCAATTAATTCAATCGGAAAAAATGTCGAGTCTGGGTCAACTAGTGGCGGGAGTTGCCCATGAAATCAACAATCCAGTTAATTTTATCTACGGCAACCTGCAACACACCGATCA
The DNA here is from genome assembly GCF_034531215.2 of Nostoc sp. ChiSLP03a. Lineage (NCBI taxonomy): Bacteria > Bacillati > Cyanobacteriota > Cyanophyceae > Nostocales > Nostocaceae > Nostoc > Nostoc sp. ChiSLP03a. Next base: position 4,897 of record NZ_JAVRBQ020000130.1, on the reverse strand, counting down.
TTACACTCAACAGTTGCTGCTGTTAATTAAGCTTTATCAAAATTATTATCCTAACCCAGAGCCAGAAATAAAAAATGCTAACGCAGAAGCAGATATAGAGTACATAACAGAAGATTTGCCTAAGATGTTAACCTCAATGAAGATGGGGGCTAAACGCATTCGGGAAATTGTTCTCAGTCTCCGAATTTTCTCTCGTTTGGATGAAGCTGAGTTCAAAACGGCCGATCTCCATGAAGGAATCGACAGTACTTTGTTAATTTTGCAACACCGACTCAAGGCACAAAATAATCGCCCTGAAATTAAAGTGATTAAAGAATATGGTGAAATACCTCAAATCCAGTGTTTTGCAAGGCAAATGAATCAGGTATTTATTAACCTCTTGACAAATGCGATCGATGCTTTAGAAGATTGTTTCCAAAAAGAACTTTGTCCAAATCCCTTGATTCGCATTTCTTCTGAACAAATAAATGAAAATATAATTATTCGGATTGTTGATAATGGGGTAGGAATTCCAGAAGAAATCCAGTCACGTTTATTTGACCCTTTTTTCACTACGAAACCAGTTGGCAAAGGGACTGGTATGGGCTTATCGATTAGCTACCAGATAATTACAGATAAGCATGGTGGATCTTTGCAATGTATTTCATCACCGGGACAAGGTGCAGAGTTTGTAATTACAATCCCAATTCGAGTAGCGAAACCAGCACATTCATCAGTTGGCGATCGCCACGCCTATCGGTAAAAGTCAGTGCTAATGTTTTTCAAACTCTAAGTGCGTAAGCATAGCCCGTCGTAGACATCGCAGTTAGAGGGTAATTGCCCCTGAATTGTTCGGTTCTACCACTGTCATCAGTATACAAATAGCTATAACCTCTTAGATAGTAGTGAAATGTCTAACCTAGACGCTGTTAGTCGCTCTTGAATTAAGGGGTGAAAGCCTGTGTACCAATGGATATTGCCAAGCCTGAGCGAAATCTTGGCCCAAAATCAATCAAGTGTGGCAGAATGTTCACCTGCTAAAGCAGAGCAGCAGTGGCGTATCAGCCTCGCAGCGACAGAACATTTGCTATTAAATACTTTAGCAGACCCTTCAGTTGACACAACCCAAGGATTAGTTTTAGCTGCACCAGCACCCTTGTTTAGTCAACCAAAATTAACTCAAAGTTTACAAACAGTAACTTTTACAGCAAAACCATTTAACCCTTTGGCGCTGATGCCATTTCAGATGCCAGGTGCAATTGCATCTGTCAATGAAGAAATTGCTCCCAATGAATCGGTACTTTCTTTACTACCTGCCGATCCGCTCGGAGCAGAACAGTTTTGCTTGGTTTTTACAGATAAATTCAGATTAGTACTAATTTTAGCAACCCACAAAAACGGCAAAAAAACCTTTTCATTTTCTTTTGAGCCAGAGATAGTGCAGCAGGCTTGGCGATCGCTAGGGGCACGAGTAATGCTGGCTAATCCAGAATTTTTCGGGCGCTTGGACGCATTAGTAGAACAGTATTCTCCGGTAGCACCAGACTACCGCATGATGATTCACTTTAGTCAGTTATTACTTCAGGAATTAACAGAACCAGAAGAGACTAGAGACTGTTTACTAGGGACTGTGGAAGAAGTAGGGGAGCAGGGGAGCAGAGGAGCAGGGGAGCAGGGGAGAAAATTTTTCCCCAATGCTCAATGTCCACTTACCCTGAGCAAAGCCGAAGCGATGCCCAATGTCCAATCCTCAAATCCTGATGTAGAATTGCTCCAAGCTTTTGCTCACGAAGTCCGCACACCTTTAACAACTATTCGCACCATGACTCGTCTGCTGTTGAAGCGGCGAGATTTAGATGCTAGCGCGATCAATCGCTTAAAAATTATCGATCACGAGTGTACCGAGCAAATTGACCGGATGGAATTGCTGTTTAAGGCCGCAGAACTAGAAACTACTGCCTCAGCAAAATCGTCAAAAACTCAACTCACACCGATGTCTTTAGATCAAGTGTTGCAGCAGAGCATTCCCCGTTGGGAACAAGCAGCGCATCGGCGGAATTTAACTTTGAATGTTGTTTTACCCCAGCAACTACCGACAGTGGTAAGCAATCCCACCATGTTGGATCGGGTTCTCACTGGTTTGATGGAAAATTTTACTCGTAGCTTACCTGCTGGCAGCCATATTCAAGTACAAGTTATCCCAGCTGGAGATCAACTGAAGTTACAATTATCGCCGCAATTGAGGTGCAAAGATTCAAATAAAGCCACCATACCTGCAACACCACCAATTCGCAAAGCTTTAGGTCAACTGCTGATGTTCCAACCAGAAACAGGTACGATTAGTTTGAATATCGCTGCAACCAAGCATTTGTTTCAGGCGATCGGTGGCAAACTAATTGTGCGCCAGCGTCCACACTATGGGGAAGTGATGACGATTTTCTTGCCTTTAGAAGTTAGCAATAAACAGAAACCGATAGTCACGAATTAGAGATATAGCAATTCTAAATTAGATATGTGAAAATTTTTGTTATGGTCGTCCTTGGTCATTTTTGACTACAACGGACTAATGACCAATGACCAATGACTAATGACTAATGACATGAAACAAAGTACTTTTCCACGCATCTAACAAATATTTCCACACCCATTGCCAAGGCAGTTTCGTCAAAATCAAACCGTGGATGATGATGGGGATATACTAAGTCTTTTGCGGAATTAGCAGAACCCAGAAAGAAATAACAACCAGGAACCTCTTCTAAGAAAAATGACATATCTTCAGCAGCCATAGTTTGACATTCTGGCACAATACCCACAGGAGTTTCTACCACTTCTTCTGCTACAGATCGCACTAGTTCTGCTATTTTAATATCATTAATTACTGGTGGATAAAGTGACCAATATTCTAAGTCATAATTTGCACCATAACTCTGACAAATTCCAGCAATAATCTGCTCGACACGCTGCTTAAAAAAGCCTTTCAAACTAGGATTAAAATACCTGACAGTAGCACTCATTCTCGCTGTATCAGCAATCACATTACGTTTGGTTCCAGCGTGAAGTTCGCCTACTGTGACTACTGCTGAATCAATGGGATTAACATTCCGAGCAACAATGGTTTGCAAGGCATTGACGATTTGGGCAGCAACAACAACGGAGTCAACAGTTTGATGTGGTAGTGCGCCGTGTCCACCTTTACCCAAAATTGTGCAGTTAAAGCATTCCACAGCTGCCATCAATGCACCAGCACGCACACCCACTGTTCCTAAAGGCAAATTATTCCACAAGTGCAAACCAATAATGGCTTCAACATCTGGGTTTTTCAAAACTCCAGCTTCAATCATCGGCTTTGCGCCTCCTGGTGATTCTTCCGCTGGCTGAAAGATAATTTTCACAACACCAGAGAAGTCTTGGCGATGCTGTTGGAGATAATAAGCTGTACCTAAAGCGATCGCTGTATGTCCATCATGTCCACAAGCGTGCATCACTCCATCATGCTGCGATTTGTACGGCACTTCGTTGAGTTCTTGGATTGGCAAAGCATCCATATCCGCACGAATCGCTAAAACATGGCGAGTTGGGAGTTGGGAGCCAGAAAGTTTGTCGCCTTTGATGGTGGCAACAATGCCAGTGTGGGCAATGCCAGTTTTATGCTCAATTCCCCATTCTTGCAGCTTTTGTGATACAAACTCAGCAGTCAGTTTTTCTTGAAAACCCAACTCTGGTTGTTGATGCAATCGCCGCCGCCACTCTACTAATTGCGGTTGCAATGAGCGGATCGGAAGTCGGATGTGAGATAGATCGACAGAAGAAGGATTGGGAAAAGTGGAAACCATTATGAAGACAAACTAGTTTAAGTACAGCTAATTTAGATTATTTTCTCAGTTTAACGTGAGTCTCCAACAAAGGCGAAGTTGCCAGAAGGGCGAAAGAAACAAGTCAAATCCTCTTCCCTTCTGCCTCTTGCCTTATTTCTAAGGAGTTGGATGAGTATAAAGTAATTACTAGCCACAATTCCCTATTTACAAGATAAATATAAGAGGTTGTTTGAAAAGTGGTTGGCTGTGATTTTAGGCACTAACCGATCCCCCCTAGCCCCCCTTAAAAAGGGCAGGGCTGTTTCATTCCTTAAAAGACCTTTATTTACAAGCGTATCAGCTAAAAAAATCAGGTCGTTAAATAATCTAATTGGGTCAAAAACCAGGCGATCGCACTTAAATTTAGTGGTTAAAGCAGTAATTTTTCGATTACCAACTACCTCAAATTTTTGGCTGATACTCTTGACAAAATCGTTATCTAAACGAATGAAACAGCCCTGCCTTAAAAAGGGGGGAACGGAATCAAAGTCCCCCAATTTATCGGGGGATTTAGGGGGATCTAGAACGTTTTGTTACCAAGAAGAAAACTTTTCAAACATCCTCTAAGATTAGCCAGCCAGTAGCTCGAACTTATAAACAGGGTATAGGATTCTTATTTTATTTATGAATTGACTTCTTAAGGTAGACATAGGCAAATATTAATTATCTCTTTCCTTGCCAATAAGGTCGCTTTTTCAAAAATCAAATCTGATTCTTATACAGGGCTACTTCAAACAAATCAAATTTCATTATTTTAACTGTAAACTCTGTAAATCTTCACAACTAACTACAACTCTCTACTTTCTGATTTCGGATGTAGCTGTGTAAAAATCAGCAATTTTTAATCTATATTTATACCAATTTTTTGGTTGAGTCGATGGCGGGTATAGCAACCGCCAAGGCGGTTGCTATAGATGAAGCTGGGATGGATAGTAGAGAAGATTATAGCTATGGCTGGAATCAAAGAGGGAAGCGCTTTTATGCTCTAAAAAGTGGCAGAAGACAAGGACGGATTAATATGATCGCCGCTTTATGTAATGGTCAGTTATTTGCTCCCTTTACGA
>NZ_JAVRBQ020000129.1:0-52973 GCF_034531215.2 Nostoc sp. ChiSLP03a | reverse complement strand
TCTACGATCGCAACTGTTGGGTGAGCGTCTCTCGCCAAATGCTTGAGGATTTGTAATTCTACATCCATTGCCCTACTTATCTTTCAGGGTTTTCTTTTTTTATTCTTTTATTCAGAATACCTGGAAAGTGACAGAAGAGGGATAAATACAAAATTATGGAGTCTCTCAATTAACAATTGCTACAACTATAAATTAGGTTAGCGATCGCACGAAGTAATTTAGCTGGCTCCACTGGTTTGGTGATATGCTGCCCAAATCCGGCGGCAATTGCCTGTTGATAATCAACCTCACCAGCATAAGCTGTAAGGGCGATCGCGGGAATTTCCCCTCCAAGTTCTGGAGACATAGCTCTAATTTGACGAATCAGCATATAGCCGTCTAATTCTGGCATTCCAATGTCGCTCAACAGCAGATTTGGCTGGAACTGAGGCATAATTCGTAGTGCTTCCATTGCAGATGCAGCCTGGATTACTACCGCGCCAGACTGCTCCAAAATGAAGGCAATTAACTCTCGTGTATCTCGCTCATCATCCACAAGCAGAACTTTCAACCCTTTGAAATTGGGCAAATCATCAGTTTGAGAGGCAATCTGATGGCTATTTAGATCGACCTCGATTAACGGTAGCATAACTGTAAAGGTTGCTCCCTGTTCTTCACCCAAACTTTCTGCTTTAACTGTGCCGCCATGTAGCTCGACAATATGACGAACAATAGCTAATCCTAAGCCCAGTCCGCCAAATTTTCTAGTGGTTGCGCCATCAGCTTGTCGAAAGTAGTCAAAGACGAATGGTAAAAAGTCAGGGCTAATTCCCTTACCTGTATCACTGACTCGCAATTGAACTTGAGAACCAACAGACTCTAAACTGATTTCTATCTTTCCACCTTGGGGTGTAAACTTAATAGCATTGGAAACTAGATTCCAGATAACTTGCTGCAAGCGACTGGAATCACCTCTGACTAAAAATTTAGAATTTGAAGTTTGGCATCTTAAATTGTCAGGTTGCTGATTAAAATCGATAGACTCTAAATTTATTTGAGAATTGTCTAATCCAAAATCTAAAATCGTAAATCGCAAATCGATAGATTTGGCTTCAGCGGCTAGACGTACAGTTTCTATTGCTGCGGCGATCGCAGTTTCTAAATTCACATGAGCAATATTCAGACTCAGCTTACCTTGGAGAATGCGAGAGACATCCAGTAAATCTTCGATTAATTGGGTTTGCAGCTTGGCATTGCGCTCAATGGTTTCGAGAGCGCGAGTAGTGGTTTCTTCATCATACTTTTTCGTTTGTAGTAATTTCGACCATCCCAAAATCGGGTTTAGCGGCGTGCGAAGTTCGTGGGAAAGCACTGCCAAAAACTCATCTTTGATTCGATTAGCTTGGATTAATTCTTCTTTCCGTCGCTGTAACGAAGCCATTAACTGAGCGCGTTCCAGAGCAACCGCCACCTGATCGGAAGTTGCTTGTAATAAAGCTATTTCCCCAGAAGTGAAATTGGTACGGGTGCGACTGGCAAAGCAGAGGACACCAAGCAGCTTTCCTTGAGCAATTAACGGTTGACCTGCATAGGCTGTAATTCCTAAAGCATGGAGGATATTGGCATGGGGATGGGTAGAGTGCGGTACATTATTGACGACGATTTGACGGCGTTCTTGCACCACTAGTCCGCATATCCCTTGATTAAATTCCAGGTATTCAATTGCTTGAAATACTTCATCAGTAATGCCGTTCCAAGCTACTAACCGAAGTTTCTGCTTATTTTCGTGTGTATCGATTAAATAGTGAAAGTAACAGTGCAAATCCATTTGCGCCGAGAGTTTGCTAAACAAGCTGTTCATTAGATCCAAAGGGCGCTCGGTTGAAAGCAAATCACTGGTCGTTTCTGAAAGCAGTTTAAGTCTTTCACTGCGTTCTTGTAAGGCTTGTTCTGCAAGCTGACGTTCGCGAAGGGCGCGTTCGCGTTCGGTAATGTCAATTGCAACCCCTCCTACCAAGCGTTGACCAGAAACATCGGCAATGGGAAACTTATAAACAAAAAATTCGCCAAGGGTGCCATCTGTGCGTGGGGCAGACTCAATCGTTTGAACAACCTGATTCCTTTCGGCAACTATTCTAATGTTATCGAGGAGGGGTTGAGCAATTTGGACTGGGTATAAGTCAAAAATGTTTTTATCGATCGCCTTATTTGTTGCTACATTGAATGTGCTCAAATAAGTTGGACTGAGGTAAAGTACGCGTCCGTATGCATTCGTAATCCATGCGGCGGCGGGAATATTATCCATAAAAGCTTGAAATTGCTCTTGGCTCTGACTCAGTGCTTTTTTAGCTTGTTTGAGATCGCTAATATCCAGAATGAATGCGATTGATTTATGCCGAGATTCTCCTAAAAGGGAGTAGCCAACTACAACTGGGACGCTGGAACCATCTTTGCGAATAAATTCCTTCTCATAAGGAGTACAGGTTCCCTTCGCTATTGCTTCGGCAATAGCTAGTTCATCTAAATATTGATACTCAGATGGCGTGATATCAGCCCAGCTTAATCTACCTGCTTGGATATCCTCTTGGGTATAGCCGACAATTCGCAAAAACTCGTCGTTGGCTTCAGTGATGCTACCATTCACATCACCAAAGAGAATGCCAACTATATTAGCTTTCACAAAACTCCTGAGCCGTTCCTCACTTGCTTGGATTGCTGCTTCTGCCTGTTTGCGTTTGCTGATATCTGTAGTGCTACCAACTAAACGTACTGGCTTTCCATCAGCATCCCGTTGCACTACTATTCCTCGATCTAATACATAGATATACTGATTGTTTTTGTTGCGAATTCGGTATTCGGCAGCATAGCGATCGCTATTTGCCAAAGCAACTCGCGTCTCTTCTTGTACATATTGCAAATCCTCTGGATGGACAAGCTCGCGCCACCAACTACCAGTTGCTTCAGCTTCTGCGAGAGAATAGCCCAAAATTCGAGTTAACCCATCAGTTCTTTCAACGCTATCTTGTTCTATATTCCAGTCATAAATCAGACAATTGACCGCAGATGCGGCTAACTCAAACCGTTTGTTCGCTAATCTTAGACGCTCCTCTTTCTGTCGCAAAGTTCGTTCTACTTGTTTGCGTTCAGTGATGTCTTGGAAGAAAATGTCAAGACCATCTTCACTGGGATAAGCGTGAATCTCTAGCCACAAGTCATATTTGGATGGTAAGTAGTAATGATACTCGAAATGGACGGGAATTTGCTCTGCCATCGCCCGTCGGTAATTTAGCTCTAAATTTGTGCCTAACGATATAGGCCACTCCTCCCAGTGCGACTTACCAATAACCTCTGTGCGGGGTTTACCGTTAATTCGCTCTGCTTGGGCATTTTGGTAGATGATTCGCCAATCTCGGTCTAGAGTCATAAATGCATCACTCATGTTTTCTAGAGTGCGTGTGTTCCGCTGATTGGCTTGCTGTAATGCCGCTTCTGCTTGTTTGCGTTCGCGTAGCGCAGCTTGCTGTTCGCTCAAATCAACGACAAAGGCAATGACTGTTTCTTGAGTGTCTCCCAGCATTACAGAACCGAGCAGAACCGGAATGCGATCGCCATCTTTACGAATGTATTCTTTCTCAAAAGGCTTACATATTCCAGTAGTTTTTACTTCTTCCACCGAACGTTCGCTCAAAAGAAGATATTCAGGTGGGGTAATCTCGCGCCAGTTTATTTGGTTAGCAGAAAAATCTTCTCGCGTATAGCCGATTATCTTCAGAAAAGCATCATTGGCTTCGATGATGCAGCCGTTGTTCATATTAGTTACGATTACCCCAATGATGTTGGATTCTGCCAATCGGCTAAACCGCATTTCGCTATTTTGCAACAATTTGAGGCTTGTCTCTGCTTTGCGTCTAGCAGTTCGCAACTCTGAAGAAAGCGCAGTAATTAAGAAGGATACTAGTGAGAATGTGGTTAATCGTACCAGAACTTTCAGGCTGAAGAAATCGAAGGAGTAGACTGGATCGATTAAAAAATAGAGCGCAGTTGTCACAGATAAAGCGATCGCTAGCACTCCCAGTCTCATACCACCATACCAGGCGCTAACTGCCACAACAGCATAAAATAATGTAAATATGCTCGGATCGAAAACTGGCAATAATACTTTTGTCAACAGCATTGTCGTCATGACTGCCAGAATCATCACACTAAAAGCTATGAACCGAGAACGCATCATCAAAAATTTTTCAGGTACTTTCACCATCATCTTAAGAGTCCTCCCGTTGCTCCGATTTTGGGAGAGACTTGTGTGCTAGTCTTTTGTCTGCTTTGCCCATCTTCTCTAACATTTCTTCAATCAGCTTTAGTGCCATCTGTGAAGGCACTGTAGCTCCGTTCTCCCAACGATTGATTGTTCGTAGAGAAACTCCTAACTTAGCTGCAAACTTTTCTTGAGAGAGATCGAGTTGCTGCCGAAGTTGACGGATAAAATCTGAAATTTTGAGTGGCTTTTCTAGTTCCATAGTAGGAAGAGTAAGACAGATGTCTCGCCATTCGTCTCCAGCTTGAGGAAGAATTTAAATAATCATTAGTCGTTATCAATTTCATCTTTTGGCGAAACATCAAAATTCAGTTATCGTCTTCACGGCTTAGTGTTTAGTGTAGAAGGTATATCTAAAATAAACATTAAGTTTTGCTTGGTATGGGATAGCAAGATAGTATTATCTAAGGCAATTTGACTAAATAATTATTAGTGATCGCACACAGCCAAACAATTGCTAGTGCGCCACACTTTCATGATTCCTATTTAAATTAATTTGTTATATATAAAGTTAATTTTGTACTTGATAAAAGCTTTTTTATCTCGCTAGTTTAGTAACTACAGCAGTTTACAACTTCTCTACGAACCCGAACAGCATGTCGCAGACAGAGGCTACACCAAGGTTAGTACAGATAATTGTATGGTAAAACATGTTGTTATCTCTACTTTTGTACTGCATTCAACCGAACTACGTTGTCAATCTAAAATAGATTCTAAAATATGTAGTTAGTTTTACTTCTATGGTCAGATGCCAGTCAAAAAATTAGAAAGTTACGATCCACTATTGATAAAACTTTTGCCTAATCCTCATCTTTAACTGTTTTGATTAATCAACACTCCGAAAACTTATTAAACAGTCAACAGGAAAATTCACCAGATGAAGGCTATATATTTAACTGGTTTGATTGGTTTTGTCTTTGGTATCCTCCAGGGTGGTTAATTTTATTCAACCGCCATTGGCAGCACTATCACACAGATCCAGATGGTTGGAATTGGCTAGAATATGGATTATTTTTAATTCCTGGCGGATTTTATCTAGCGTTGCTGAGTCGCTGGTTGCGTTTGGGTTTTCGTTCACCTCGAAAAGAAGTTGGTGAATTCGCTCCTAAATATCAACAAGCTTTTGGCAAAGAAATTCTGGCCCCTATCGTTAAATACTATTTTCGGGGAGAGTTGCAACAAGTTGAAAACTTGCCGCCAACAGGGCCATTGATTGTGGCAATGAATCATGCCGGGATGTGTTTCCCTTGGGACTTTTTAACCTTGGCTTATTTATTAAGTGAAGCCAAAGAATGGGTAGTGCAACCCATCGCCAATCCAGTATTATTTGAGCATCCTTGGATGATTTGGTGGCTACCACCTCAATGGTCGCAGGTTTTAGGTGGTGTGCGAGCCGAATTAGATGATTTTGAGGGGGCGCTTGCTCAAGGTAAAATTCTTTTATATGCACCCGAAGGTGTTCGCGGGCCTTTGAAAGGTTGGAGAAGACGCTATCAACTAGAAAAGTTTGATGTGAGCTTTATTCAGTTGAGCGATCGCTATCATATTCCCATTCTGCCAGTAGTTTGCATCGGCAGTGAATCTCTGCATCCTTGGGCCGTTAATTTCACCAAGTTACAACGACTAGTCAAACTACCATTCTTACCTTTGTCGCCTTTAATGTTTGCCTTACTTCTGTTTCCCTCAATGGGAGTTTGGGCAATGAGAACTCGTTTGCGTTACTTTATTAGCCCTTTGCAACCAGTAGAATTGGACAACCACTCCAAGAAATGGCGTGCAGCAGCTTATCAACAAGCGCAACAATTAAGAGACAAACTGCAACTTCAAATTAATCATTTTTTGGGCATATCTTAAGCTCGACTTTATCCATTTTTTTCAAAACGGCCGTGCAATCACAGGCTGTTTTGTGCCAACAAGTTCAGCCAGTTGTTTCTGTGTTAACCCTGCTTTTGTTCTAGCTTCATAAATCAACTGTGCCACTTCTGCATTGATTGAAGCTTTTGCCACCATTGCCTCAAGCTCAGGGTCGCTGCTAGTCATTTTGTCAATGATTTTTATAGCATAATCCCTGTATAGCAAAGAATTTGAAAGCCAGTATTGTGCAACTTGGTTTCTGTCCCAAACGTCTTGACTTTTTTGTTACGAATGCTTATCCGTTAGTAACGACAACTTATGTATTCTTACCAATACAACCTGTTTTGTTACCAACACTTATTCGTTAGTAACGACAGCTTGTCCGTTTGTTACTAACATAACCTGTTTCGTTCCCAATGCTTATCCGTTAGTAACTGACTCCATTGAGGAAGCACCAAAACGATAGCCTTTGCCGTAGACTGTGTGAATCAGCGCAGTTTCTTTACCTACCTCAATCTTACGGCGCAGCAAACGAATTAATGCCGCTATCACATTACTACTAGGTTCTTCTTCTTGCCACAAATTTTGCATAATCTGGCCATGAGTTAAAAGTTGTCCAGTGTGTTCCATAAAGTATTGCAACAACTGGCTTTCCTTTTGCGATAGCTCAATTATTCGTCCTTGGCGATAGGCTACTTGATTTTCACAATCGAGTTCTAAATCAGCGACAGTAAGTCGTCCGCTGGTAGTCTCATAAGTTTGAGTACCGGAACGACGCAATAAAGCACGGACTCTTGCTAATAACTCTCGCAGTTCAAAAGGTTTAACCAAATAATCATCCGCACCAGCATCTAAACCTTGTACGCGGTCATCAAGAGTATCTTTAGCCGTCAGGAACAATACGGGAGTGGTTTTGCTTTGGCGGCGCAATTCCTGACAAATCTCTAACCCCGTTTTTCCTGGCAGCATCCAATCTAAAATAAGTAGGTCATAACTGCCTACCCGTGCAAGTTCGCTGCCAGATGTCCCATCATAAACTGCATCTACGGCATAACCTTCACGAGTTAACAAGCGGCTCAAAGGTTGAGTTAGTTCAACTTCATCATCAACTAATAAAATTCTCATGCTGCTTGTGGTAAGCATATAGAGATATTCTCAATATTATTCAACTACCAAGACGCTAAGGATACCAATAAAAAAAATGCTGACTGTTGCATTGCCAAAAGGGGAACTACTTAAAAATAGCATCCGCTTGCTACAATCTGTCGGATTAGATTTTAGTGCTTTTTTAGATTCAGGAACTCGCCAACTTCAAATTCCTGATACTAAGGGAGTTGCAAAAGCTTTACTGGTGCGGGCGCAAGATGTGCCCGTTTATGTGGAATATGGTCAAGCACAACTAGGGGTTGTTGGTTATGATGTGCTGCGGGAGAAGCAGCCGCAAGTTGCTCACTTGGTAGATTTGCAGTTTGGTCATTGTCGGATGTCAGTGGCGGTAAAAGAATCAAGTGCTTACCGATCGCCTTTAGATTTACCACCGCATGGTAGAGTTGCTTCAAAATATGTCAATTGCGCTCGTGAATATTTTCATAGTCTGGATTTACCTGTGGAAATAGTGCCATTGTATGGTTCAGTAGAGCTAGGCCCGATTACTGGAATGTCAGAAGCGATCGTAGATTTGGTTTCTACAGGGCGGACTTTACGCGAAAATGGTTTGATTGAAATTGCTAGTCTGTATGAAAGCACGGCGCGATTGATTGCTCATCCTCTGAGTTACCGCCTGAATACAGGTAATCTGAGTGATGTGATTGATAAGCTGCGCGAGGCCGTTTTGGTAGAGGTTTAATAAGCTAAAAATCTTTTAATTTGCATCTTCCAAAAAAATAAATCTCTTGTGAGGTGGGCATCTTGCCCGTCCTAGTTGTGCAAATTAAAGCAAGGGCAGCTTATCATTTGTAATTCGTAATAACGCTTCTTTAGATGCTCGTTCCTAACATCCTTGGGTAGAGACGCGATTTATCGCGTCTCTACAATTGGTCTATTTGTCGTATTCTTTTTTTAAATTGATATAACTTCTGGCTAGAGACTAGGTTTTAAAAGCCCTTACCTTTTGTTGCATAAAACACGTAGAAACTCATCACATACAAATATTAAATTTTTTATTTAACTTCTCAGCAAAAGGAATCAAAGTTATATTCATATTATTTTTGCAGATAAAGTAATCTTTTTTAATTTAAAATTTGATGCGATCGCCAATAATTTAACCAGTATTTTTTTTGAAAAAATGTTGATAATTAAAAGTAATTTAAAATTATTCTGAAGACGTAATCTGATAATATTTAGTCAAAAAAAGTAAGTGATAAGATGTTTCAAGCTACTCGCCGCCGTCTTGCAATTTGGTACACTGCCGTCACTGCTGTATTACTGCTACTGTTTGCCAGTGGCGTTTATTTATACTTTCGTACTACACTGATTGAGCGGATTGATGACACCCTTAACCATGTAGTGGAAATAGTAGAGCGTTGTCTCACAAGCAGTGGTTGTGCATCTACACTAATATTTGAGCCAATTAATACTGATGCAGATAAATTTCGCATTAATGTAGAAGCCAGTTTTGGTAATAATACCGACGCTGTAGAAGATGACCACATTGATTTAGAATGGTTTAGTCCAACTGGTAAATTACTTTGGTCAACGCTATCTGAACCCCTAAATATTCCCATTCGTGTCAATCGCACTGGTGAAACTGTACGCGTACTCAAAGCAGAGAGTGAAAATTCAAAATTCAAAATTCCTAACTCTCCACTCTTATTACGACAAGTCACCCAACGCGTAGAAGTGAAACGCCAAGTATTAGGATATCTGCGCGTTAGTCATCCTTGGTTTGAAGTTACTAAACCTAGTCGCCAGTTAATTTTTGATTTGGCATTAGGTATTGGGTTAATGTTGCTTTCTGTAGGTGCAAGTGGTTGGTTTCTTTCGGGTAAAGCGATGGAACCGGTGGGTGAATCTTATCAACGTCTTAAACAATTCACTGCTGATGCTTCCCACGAACTGAGAAGTCCGATTACTTTGATTCAAACTAATGTCCAAGTTGCGCTTGCTGACTTGGATTTAGCAGAGACAGAAACGACTACTTCTTTGCAATATCGACAACAGTTAAAGGTGGTGGAACGGTTAACGCAGCGTTTGGGTAAGTTAGTCAATGACTTACTCTTCCTAGCACGACAGGATAGTGGTATTAGCAAAGATACTTTTTCACCTTGTCCGTTGGACGCTTTGCTAATAGAGGTGGTTGAAGAACAACAATTGTTAATCCCTGAGAAAGAAATCGCTCTTTCTCTAAAGTTAGTTGACCCTCCTATCTCTGAAACTAACCCCGAATTACTGGAGAATTGGTTTACTCTTGTAGGTAATTGGGATCAATTGATGCGGCTGTTCACAAATTTAATTGCTAACGCTTTGCATTACACTCCAGCAGGTGGACGAGTGAAAGTGGAATTGGTGCGGATAGAAGGAATAAATCGTGTTTCTGGACTACGTAACACCAGTGCCCAGTTGCAAGTTAAGGTGAGCGATACCGGAGTTGGAATTCCGGCCGAAGCGCTACCACGCTTGTTTGACCGCTTTTATCGAGTAGATCCGGCACGTACTCATAGGACGGGGAATACAGCTACAGCCAGCGCTACAGGTTCAGGATTGGGATTAGCGATCGCTCAAGCTATTGTCGAACATCATCACGGTCATATTCAAGTTGAAAGTGCCCAAGGCATTGGCACTACTTTTACTATCACTTTGCCAATATCTCTTGAGTATTAATTTATTAATATATTTTTATGTCTTGTGATAGATGTAAATTTTTATTCTCTTCAATTTTACTTTAATTATTAGCAAGAAAATAAATTTTCTCGTAGTAGTTTGAATTTGACTGCGATCAAAATCTATTTAATGACAATGATTAACATTTCAAATCTTGAGAATGAAATATTTCAAAATTTTTGAGATTATTTCCGTATCTTTAGCTAGATGCGATAAATAAAGTAGTTGGTTAAATATTTAGATGTACTCAACCACCGATTAAAACCTAATTGAATTTCCGGCTAGAGAAATTTTTGTAATAAAAAAATTGAAGTTTTCTAGGAGTCAAGAATGAATATGAAGTATCACAATTTTCGCCAGTCTAGCAAGTTATTTGGCGCTCTTTGTGGGGGGTTGCTAATAAGTCTGCCAGCAATTCCTCAAGCATTAGCACAAGAATCTACTGTTAAGGTTAACCCAAGTCCCAGTATTTTTAGCGAGCCACCCTACAACCGCTCTCAAGCTCCCGGTTCGCCAGAATCAGGTGTCACGCCACCTCGCCCAGTTCCTCCGGCTGAAGGGCAAAGCTCTCCCGTACCACCACGCCCAGTTCCTGGCGATCGAACTCAACAGCCTTCATCTCCTGCGGTTTCCAATGACCAACAACCACTGGTAGAACCACGGCAAACCCCCAGTGCGACGATCGCACTTACTAATGGTATGGTTAATATCAGGTTGGTGAATAATACTGCGGCTAAGATAACTTTCCAAGTGATTGGCGATACGGCACCGCGATCGCTAGAAGGTAAGTCAGATGTAACGCTGCAAGCTTTAAAAGCACCAGTAACAGTAACATTTGAACGACAAGATAGCGGACAGTTAATAGTGACTCCACAAGCTTCTTCAGAACCAGGAAGCTTGGAAGTCACATTTAAGGAAGCTACCAATGCAGCACAAGGCAGAAGTGCTATGAGAATTGAACGAAACGGTTCAGTGTTCTTGAATTAATTTAGAGCTAGGGCGAAGGTAATTCGCGGCTACTTTTATAAATCACATAAGTGGATTTTGCCTGTGTAGACGCGGTTTCCAACCGCCCTTGTAGTGTTAAATTGACTGCTACTTTCGCTGAAGCATTTTAGTTAATTGATCCCGCAATTGCACTTCTTGCTTGCTGTCTTGCAATGTCCGCGCCAGTATAATTGCCCTTTCGTAAAAATTGCGGGCAGTTAGGTAGTTACCTTGTTGCTTATATAACTGAGCATAAGATTCAAAAGATTTTAATTCTTCGTGTAAATTTTGTAATTCTTTAGCGAGTGCTAAACGTTGTTCTAGTAAGTCAAAGGCGCGTTCGTAACGTCCGACAGCAGTGTGAGCCGTAACTAAACCATCAATTGCCCGTAATTGATTAGTGCGATCGCGATTGGTTTTAGCTGTCCGCATTGCTTCACCATAACTAGCAATGGTATCTTGATAATTTCCAGATCCTAAATAAGCGTCTCCTAAATTATTCAAGGTATTTGCTTCACCGATGGCATCGCCAGTCTGACGGCGGAAAATTAAAGCATTTTCGTACAGTTTAATCGCCTTGTTATAATCTCCCAACCTGGTACTTACCAAGCCCAAATTACTCAAAGACAGTCCTTCACCTTCAATATTTTTCACCCCGTGAGCAATTGCGAGTGCATCTTCAATTGTTTCACCAGCAGCAGCAAATTCGCCTTTTTGCAGCAGAAATGTACCGATATTATTCAGCACAAAAATCTGAGATTGCAAGTCTTTAGTATCACGAGCGATCGCTAATCCTCTTCTGAAAGCATCTTCTGCCTCTTTTGAACTACCAAGCTGCACATAAGCCTTAGCAAGCAAATTGTATGTCAAACCTTGTGCTTTCAGGTCGCCAATGGAATGATATAGTTCTAATGCTCGCAAACAAGACGCAATTGTTTTGTCGGCATGTCCTGAAGCGTATTCTTGTTGACCAATACGCAGCAAACCGTCTGCTTCATCTCTTGATTGTCGCCCAACGGAATTATTTAAAGGGCGATGTAGTTGTTCGGAAATATCAACCGCACCCGCTACAGGACTCAGCAAAAAAGCAAACAGTAAAAAGCTGTGTAAAAGTACCTGGGGAGAAGAAATCGCACCTACACAAATTAAGCCTACCTTTTGGCAGGGAAATACAAGCCGTTGTTTCATAAAAATTACCCGTAAAGTTGCGGGTTTAAGTAGAAGGTCTAAGAAAAAGTTTTAATTTTTAAAATTGAAGACAATTAATATACGCATTTCTACTTAAGTTCTGATTGAGCTAAATCTTCTCCAAAGTATATAGCACGAATATCTGTGGGCAATTTGTCCTCTAGCATACGATAGCCTTCTTGAAGAAAATTGGCTACTTCATGAGGAGCGATCGCTTCTCCTTCGGCTTGTAGATAAGCAGCGATTCTAGTTTCACTCCAGTGGAAAGTTTGAGCCATTAATACAATTAGTCGTAAAATTGGTGGTAGTTGGTCTAATGCCTGTTGTACATAGCACCATAGCGGCGGTGAAGTCGTTTGCAGAGAATAATGAATTGCTTCTGTGGGTGGTAGTTTAATCTCATTTATACAGAAAGCTGTCATATTAATTAACCAATTCTGCATGGTTAAAGCTTCCTCACCTGATTCCGAGTCAGTTAACTTGAGTCCACCGAGTTCGTAATAAATATGTCGCCAGGTAAGGGCAAACAGATAATCTGCCTGCACAGGCGATCGCGCCGAATGCCGAATTAAGGTGTAGACTATGGGGCTATAACGGCAAAAAATCACCGTAAAGTACTTTCCGGCATCTGGATAGCGCTGAAACAGAGTCAGTAATTCATGGTCACTGTGATGGAACAGCGACTTCACCAGTGGGTGATTAGCTTCGGGAAAATGAGGAATTTGCACAAGTCTTGGAGTTGATAATTGTTAAAATAGTTCTGGGAATTGCACTCCCCTAGTTAATCGCATAATATCTTGGTGTTGCTCAGTTTGTAGATGAGATTCAGACTAGTTGAGTATTGATAAACTAGAAACAAGGACTTAATTTTAGTCTTAATCGACAATCATAAAATCAACTCTCTTAAAGAATCCTTATTTGTTCATGGTTATAGTAGTTAGTGTGGTATCATCCTTGCTCAGTCCCCTTACTTTAGGCTCCTTTCTGCCTTCCCTGCCCTTAGATAGCCTGTTCTCCACCCAAGGCATTATGGTGATGCTGCTAGCAGCTTACGCTGGTGCTATGTGGATGTTTCTCACTAGTGCCCCAAAAGTACACACTGTAATGGTGTCAGATTTGGAGATTGCCCGACAGTTGTATGAAGGACTGCTAGATTTGCCAGCAGCTGAGGTGCCATTGCACTACTACTACAACTACGAACAAACTATAGGCGCAACTGGCATCGATCCGTTATATATGTCTACTGGGCCGAGCTTGTCTAGCAAAATGATGAATAATGCCAACGATGGGCTATGGTATCAATTGAAGAAAAATACCCAGTTACACGTGATTACTGGTGCGAGTTTAGGTAGCAAAAATCAGCAACGCCACGTTTGTTTTGACCACGACTGCCTGGAAATGATTTTAATGCGAGTCGAAATGCGCGGTTTGAAATTGAAGATTCGTAACCATAAACCCCTGAACTTTTTAGTCAAGGACTATGAAGGGCGAGTTATTGAGGTGGCTGAGGTAGCGAATTAGTAGTTAATGATTAAATTATTTTAAGTTGGGTGGGGCGTAGCTTGCTGCCGTAGGCATCGCTCCACCCAATATTTTTGGAATTTAGATTGACTCCATACTTAGCTCCTAATTAATGTCCCATTTCCACCCAGGCTAAAATAGGTAAATCCCCTAACTGAGATGATTTATGAACCAGCCGATATCTGAGAGAGTGCGCTGGACTACCGTCGATTTAGAGTTGTTTCCAGATAACGGAAATCGCTATGAAATTATTGACGGGGAATTATTTGTGACTAGAGCGCCTCATTGGAAGCATCAAAAAACTTGTGTCAGAATTAGCACTTCCTTGGATAACTGGTCACAAACTACTGGTCTGGGAGAAGTTGTGACGGCTCCAGGAATAATTTTTGGTGATAATGATAATGTTATTCCCGATGTTGTCTGGGCTAGCAACGAGAGATTGCCTTTACTTTTAGACGAGGCGGGGCATTTGACAGGTGCGCCAGAACTGGTTGTAGAGGTGTTATCTGCTGGTGATGAAAATGAAAAGCGGGACAGAGAACTAAAACTTAAGCTCTACTCATCACGAGGTGTCAGAGAATATTGGATTGTAGATTGGCGCAAGCAACAGGTGGAAGTATATCGACGCGAACAAGCAAGTTTAAAGTTAGTTGCTACGTTATTCAATGGTGATGAATTAAGTTCATCTATATTGCCTGATTTTAGTTGTGCGATCGCACAACTATTTACTTAACACCATATATTTTGAATATGTTAATTAATGCGGGAATTGAGATATGGATGCCGAGGAATTGCTCAGGCGTTATGCTGCTGGAGATAGAGATTTTACTGGAGTTGATTTGATTAACGCTAACTTAAGTAGAACTGACTTGCGTGGTATTGATCTGAGTAGAGCTTACTTGGATGGTGCAAACCTAATAGATGCCAGCCTCTGTGGGGCTTGTTTGGCAGGTACTCACTTCGAGAGTGCTGAAATGATTAATACTGATCTCAGACAGGCTAATCTCAGTGGTAGTCATCTGAGTGCGGATCTAAGTGGGGCTAATCTCAGTGGTGCTGACCTAAATAGGGCTGACCTGTATAGCGCCTCTTTGGAGAACGCTCTGTTGATTGACACTGATCTCTCTTATACTAAGCTGGAGGCTGCTATTTTTGAGGGGGCTAACCTCAGCTATGCTAACTTGACAGGTAGTACTGATGCTGATGTCAATAATGCTATCCTTTTCCACACCATCATGCCTGATGGAAGCATTGTGAACAATAGACCATAAGTATAAATAACAAATTAGTGCGATCGCTGCTGTCGCTAGTTAAAGATTGAAACCCAAAATTGATGAAGAATATCCAATTAACAAATGAGGAAGTAAAGCTTAACTGTGCTGTAAAAACTCAACTTTGGGCAATAACGGGTCAGTTACAATCCCCACACCGCTAAAACCCCAGCGTTTGAGCAAGTTTCCCAACTGTGTACGCGCTATAGATTCCACAGCAAAGCGATTTGCCACTTCTGCTGCGTGGGCGTTGAGATAGCTAAGGGCGTCAAAGTTTTCTTGAAACAGCAATAAATAGCCCGATGTTTCAGCATCAGGACGAGCTATCAGATAATTCCCGTCAGTTTTTGAGCGCACCAAGTAATAGACATCGGACAACATGGAAATGAAGTTTGTTGGGGAGAAAAAAGTCCTTCAAATAAAAAACATAGAGGAATATCGCACAACTTTAATTTTCGAGTATTCCTCATTGCTTTAATATCAACAATGTAATATGAAATATTTATTTATCCAAATTTGCCGCTGACGTAATCTCTGGTATCTTCCTGCTGAGGATTGTTGAAAATCACTTCTGTTGCATCATACTCTACCATATAGCCATTACGGGTTCCTGTCTCTGAAGTCCGAACATTAAAAAAGGCTGTCTTATCAGAAACACGCGCTGCTTGCTGCATGTTATGGGTGACAATGACAATAGTATATTGCTCTTTAAGTTCGTGAATCAGTTCTTCAACACGCAAGGTGGAAATAGGGTCAAGAGCAGAGCAAGGTTCATCCATCAGTATAATTTCAGGTTGTACTGCGATCGCACGAGCAATACATAACCGTTGTTGTTGTCCACCTGATAAAGACGAGCCACTTTGCTGTAGTTTATCTTTGACTTCATCCCACAAAGCTGCTTTTCTGAGACTGCTTTCTACCAATTCATCCAAATTACCTTTATAGCCGTTGATTTTGGCTCCAAAAGTAATATTGTCATAAATTGATTTGGGAAATGGGTTTGGTCTTTGAAACACCATCCCAATTCTCCGACGCACTTCTACAGGGTCGATATCGGATGCATACAAATTTTTATCGTAAAAAAGTATTTTACCTTCTGCCCGAAATGACTCAATCAAGTCATTGAGACGGTTATAGCATCGCAACAACGTACTTTTACCACAACCAGAAGGGCCGATAAAAGCAGTAACCTGATTTTTGGGTATATCTAGCCAAATATTCTGTAAGGCTAAAAACTTGCCATAGTAAACGTTGAGATTTTCAGTGCGTAAAACGGTTTCAGTGTCATTCACTGTCCTAGTATTAGTAGCCATAAATTAAATCTAGTGTTAGTTTAAGCGATGGGATATGCACTGTGGATGGTTGTTTACTAAGCTTTTTTGCGAGTTGCCCAGCGAGCGATGATACTTGTGATTAGAACCATCAATACCAAAATCAAAGATGCTGCCCAAGCTAGAGATTGCCAATTTTTAAACGGAGAAATGGCGTATTTGTAAACCAAAACAGCTAGAGAAGCTGTTGGTTGGAATAAACCATCTGGCCAAAAGTTAGAAAATAGAGCAGTAAATAGCAAAGGTGCGGTTTCTCCAGATGCTCTGGCGATCGCTAGCGTTGCCCCAGTTACAATAGCTGGTAAAGCTGCTGGTAAGACTACTTGACTTACAGTTTGAAAGTTAGTCGCTCCCAACCCTACAGAAGCTTGTCGCAAATCTTGCGATACTAACTGTAACGCTTCATCAGTAGTTCGCAGAATAATTGGCAACATCAAAATTGCCAGTGCAAACCCTCCAGCTAGAGCTGAATACGATCCTAAATTCAACTTTACCATTGTCAAAACTACAATCCCATAGGCAAATACCCCAGCAATAATGGAGGGGACTCCACTAAGGACGTTAGCTGCAAAACGCACCCATCTAGCTACTCTTGCCGAACTAAATTCTGTGATGTAAATCGCCCCTAAAACTCCAAAGGGGATACTAATCAAGGCAGCAATTCCTACCATCAGTAGCGTGCCTAAAATTGCATTACCAAAGCCTCCTCCTTTTTGGAGAGCTTTGGGTGGCAATTCCACAAACACAGCCGGACTCAAACTGCTAAAGCCTTTAATAATCACGTAAGAAAGCACTGCTAGCAAAGGTAAAAGTGCCAATACTCCGCAAGTAAAAGCGATTACGGTCATTACTGTATTAAACAGTGTCCTTTGAGAAGTGGGAGAGCGAGTTAAACTGCGCTCTGGAAAATTAGAAGTCATAATTTAACTCAAAACTAAGCTATATTCGCTTGACTCTCAAAACGATCAACTCTGCCAGAATATTGACTACCAGCGTCAAAAAAAATAGAATTAAAGCCGCGTACATTAAAGCCGCAACTTGCAAACCACTTGCTTCTGAAAATTGATTTGCCAGTAGAGAAGAAATTGTATTGGCTGGTGCTAACAAAGAGAGACTGATGTTGTTGGAGTTTCCAATTAACATCGTTACAGCCATTGTCTCTCCCATTGCGCGGCCAAGTCCCAACATCACAGCACTAACTATGCCCGAAAAGGCTGCTGGGATAAGAACTTGCAAAATCGTTTCCCAGCGGGTTGCTCCTAGCCCTATAGAGGCTTGGCGCAAGCTGGGGGGTACAGAAATCAAGGCATCGCGGGATAGAGCTGTGATGATGGGCAAAGTCATAATCGCTAATATGACTCCCGCTGGCAACATTCCTGGCCCTGTAGGAGAAGTGCTAAAAAATGGCAGCCAGCCAAAGTAACCATTGAGCCATTTTCCCAAGCTGGTTAATATTGGCACCAAAACAAAAATACCCCACACGCCATAGACAACGCTGGGAATAGCTGCGAGCAGTTCTACCGCAAAAACCAGTACCAGTTTCACTTTTGCAGGTAAAAAATCCTCGCTCAGGACAATGGCAGTACCAACACCAATTGGTACTGCTATCAGCAGACCAATAAAAGAACTCACGAGAGTTCCATAAATTTGAGGTAGCACTCCATAGCTATCATTAACTGGATTCCAAGTGGTATTAGCTAAAAAGCTGACACCAAACTGTTGAATGGCAGGCCAAGCACCAATTGCAACCTGCCACCCAATCCATAATAAAGTACCAGCAACCCCAAAAGCGAAAATTTTAGTCAGCCAGATAAAACCCAAATCTAGGGATTTTTCGGCGTCAGAGCGATTTTTCATCGCTGATGACAGATTTTGAGAATTTGTAGTCATGAATACCGACTTTCAGAATTAAATCAGAGAAAAATATGGAGGCAACCAAATTAGTAAAATTGTTGCCTCATCATCTATTTAAGCTGACTTATACAATAGTAACTCTGTGTCCAAAGTTACTACTGGATAGGCATGTTTTATTGCTTGCTTACTTGCTAGCGCTATTACCACTGGCAACAGAAATTTTGTACTCTGGACTGATTTGGTCAGCAGCAGCAGCTACCTTTGTAATCACATTTGAGGGTAAAGGAACATATCCTAATGCACTAGCTTGCTTCTGTCCATCAGTTAAAGCGTATTCGATCGCAGCTTCAATCGCCTTGGCTTTTGCCGCATTGGGGTATTTCTTGTAAGCCAAAATCCAGGTGTAAGTGACGATAGGATAGGAATCAGCCCCGTCGGGATCGGAAATGAAGGAGCGGAGATTTGCGGGTAGAGCTACTGATTCGAGAGTTTTAGAAGCGGACTCTTCACTAGCTACAACAAACTTACCACCTTTATTTTCCAAAGTAGCAAACTTGAGACTATTTTGTTTGGCATAGCCATACTCGACATAACCAATGGAACCTTGAGTTTGTTGGATTTGGGCAGTAACACCCTCGTTACCTTTAGCACCTACTCCTTTAGGCCAGTTGACGGTTTTGCCTTCACCAACTTTACTCTTCCACTCAGGGCTAATAGCGCTGAGGTGTTTTGTAAACACACCCGTAGTTCCGCTACCATCAGAACGATAAACAACCGTTATTGCCTCTTTCGGAAGCTTTGCACCTGGGTTAGCCTTGGCAATTTGGGCATCATCCCAAGACGTGATTTTGCCTAGTAGAATATCGGCGTAAACGGCTCGTGGCAGTTTAAGTTCTGGAACATCAGGCAAGTTGTAAGCCAGCACGATGCTACCAGCAGTTACAGGCAGTAAAATAACACCCCTATCTGCTGGTACTTTCTGAATTTCTTCATCCTTCATCGCAACATCGCTGGCACCAAAATCTACAGTGCCTTTGATAAATTGTTCAACTCCAGAACCGCTACCAACTGATGCATAGTCAACTTGCAGATTGGGATATTTTTTATTTAAATCTGTGAACCAGGTATCGTACAGTGGTGCCGGAAAAGACGCACCAGCCCCGCTTAACTTTACGGTTCCGCCAAGGTCTAATTTAGCTGGGCTAGAAGCAGTAGTATCTGTAGCAGTGCCAGAAGGCGTATCTTTGGTGGCTGTACCATCTGGTGTTTGCTGTCCGCCACAAGCTGCTAGGCTGATTGTCAGTGCTAACACTGAAATTGAACCTGTGAGGCGATGAGTTTTTATTGCACTAAGACGTGAGAGCATCGCTATCAATTTTTTAGTAACTTTTCAGGTGAGCGTTTCTAAGATACTCCTAAAGGACAGCAATAAAGATTAACAATAGGTTAATAGAACAAAAAATGCTTGTTTTTTTTTTGATGAAGAACAAACCCTTATTTTTAGTTTTGCTTGATAATTTTTATACTCTTACTTGACTCCCAAGTTACATCTAGCACTGGGTTAAGTAGCTCATACGCATTTACAAAACTTTATTATTAGAGTAAATTTTTTGGCTCAGTTGTGAAAAAATTTTAGTATGGAATAGCGCTTTTGCTTTGTGTCCAATACGCTTCTACCTCTTTTAAAAGAATAAAGGCTATGAATCTTATTTCACTTCCTTGGAAAGTGGCTGTTCTTGTTAGGTCTGTATTAGACTCAACTGATAAGCACTATAAATATTAAGCACTTTGTAGCTAAATTTAGGCAATTATCTGAAAAAATAGTATAAATACCAAGCTCAATAATGTAGATTTTACTGTATTTTCGGTCAAATACCAGAATTCAGAACACGCCTCAGTTAATAAAATTAGACAATAGACACCTAAGCTGAAATTCGTAGAACTGAAAAATTACATACCAAAAAGGCAAAAGAAAATATGCTAGTTCTTAAGATGTCAGCACAAATTTCATTTCAATATTAATGAATATACTAGTTGCTGTTGATTTTCCCTTTTGCTTTTCCTTGGTTGCCTGATAAATGTTTGCTGCTTCCAATCAATTACTATGGTCTATGATTGGCTTACTCCTGACAATGGGTGGTACCTTCTTAGAAGTTTATGGCATCACCTTTCCTTGGACTTGGAGTCAGCACGGAATTCAGACTTTTTCTTTAGGTGTCACTTTTCAAATTGGCGCAGTATTGTTGGTGGGTTGTTTAGGAGGCAAAAATGCGGGTGCCCTCTCGCAAATTGCCTATTTAGTCATGGGGTTAACCTTATTACCAGTATTTGCCGATGGCGGCGGTATTGGTTATGTCAAGTTGTCTCAATTTGGCTATCTACTAGGTTTTATTCCTGGAGCTTGGATTTGTGGCTTAGTTGCTTTTAAAGCGAGACCTCGACTAGAAACTCTTGCCTTTAGTTGTCTCTGTGGCTTATTAACTCTCCACCTATGCGGTATTACTTATTTAATTATTAGCTATTTTTTTCAGTGGAAAGGCACAGAAAATCTAACCTTGATACAAGCAATCCTTAGATATTCCTGGTTTGCACTACCAGGTCAACTAACCGTGGTCTGTGCAGTTAGTGTAATAGCATATATATTGCGTCACTTAATGTTTTATTAGTTCATTGCCTTTCGTCCTTTGTCATTTGTCAAAAGCTCATGACCAATGACCAATGACTAATGACCAACGACCAACGACCAATGACTAATTCGCCATGCATTTAAAAAATCGTCTTTTCTGGATCGCTGCTTTCATTGCTTTTTTCTTAGACCAAATAACAAAGTACTGGGTAGTACAAAGCTTTAGCTTGGGACAGACACTACCACTCTTACCAGGTATCTTTCACTTTACGTATGTCACTAACACTGGTGCGGCTTTTAGTCTGTTGAGTGGGAAAGTAGAGTGGTTGCGCTGGCTATCTTTAGGAGTGAGTTTAGTGTTGATAGCATTGGCGTTAATTGGTCCAACATTAAATTTGTGGGATCAGTTAGGCTATGGCTTGATTTTAGGTGGAGCTATGGGCAACGGTATCGATCGTTTTGTTTTAGGCTATGTCGTTGATTTTCTTGATTTTCGCCTGATTAACTTTGCTGTATTTAATGTGGCAGATTCATTTATTAGTATCGGTATTGTTTGCCTGTTAATTGCTTCCTTGCAAAAAACACCGACTTCAACTGGCAGATCCCATTAAACTATTAAGCCTGGGAGGATTAATCCCAGGCTATTGACTTAGTAAAACCCTTGCTCAGTCTTATATGCGAAGACTTTACTTATAAGGTTTTTATCAATTTTTATTTGTCACTTAACACCAGTTATGCAAACTGGTGCAAAAGTTCACGTAAAGATGCACCGACGATCGCTGATGGCAAACCATTATTTAGATTATGCCCCAGCTTTAAATTTAGTTACCTGTGGTAGGAGTTTTTGGTGAACTAGAGCCAGGAGTACTGGGAGAGCTACCAGGTTCGAGGCTGCTGCCAGGAGTGCCAGGAGTGCCAGGTTGTTCTGGTGTAGTTGAGCTACCTGGTTCGGTAGTGCTGCCAGGAGTAGTAGGTGCGCTTTCAGGAGTAGTTGGGCTTCCTGATGGTGGAGTTAAGTTGCTAGGTGCGCCTTCAGGAGTGGTTGAGCTTCCTGGTGGAGTTAAGTTGCTAGGTGCGCCTTCAGGAGTGGTTGGAGTAACGCTTCCTGGTGGTGGAGTTAAATTGCTAGGTGCGCCAGGTGCCGATGGGGTTGTGCTTCCTGGTGATGGAGTGGTTTCGGGAGTACCAGATCCAGAAGGAGTGCTTCCTGGTGCAGTTGTGCTGTCAGGAGTGGTGGTGCTATCAGGCGTTGTTGTTTCTGCTGGTGTTGTTTCTGCTGGTACTGTAGTGCTACCAGGAGCGCTAGGGGTGAGTGCTGTGCCACCAGGACAACGTGAATTAAGTGGAAAATTCTCGCACAGAATTTTCTTACCTTCTGGTGACAGCTTGATTTCCGCTGGTGCACTAGTGGAGTCGGTACTAGATTGGGCTATGGGGGATTTACTGGATTCGGCTACAGCAATATTAGTGGTAAGTGCCAAAGATAAAGCTGTACCAATCAAGCTCAGAGATTTTCCCATCATTTCTCAAATTAACCTCAACAGAACACTCGCCCCATTAAAGCAGATAACCAAGATTTAGAAAATCCTCCTAAATGAAGATATTTAGGTTTGTTTCAGAATATGTGGATATGTAAAATTGGTAAAAATTAAATCAGTTATTTATTGACAACTAGTGTTTCACAAGACACAAATAAAAAGTATATCTGTAGTTATTGAACTATTTATACTAGCTTATATAAGCTTTTGAAAATAATATACAGAAATATTTGTCTATATAAAAAAGTGATTAAAGTTACAACATTACTTTAGCTTTAACATAAATTAAAGTATAAATTAGCTCAAAAAGTTACGTATAGCTAATTTATGCTTTGGCTTATGAGTAAAATGATGAAAGACTAACATCTAAAATTGATTGTAATTCGCCCGATTCTTCATTAAAAACTGTGATGTGAATAGCCGATGAGTTCTCCCCAACCCCCTCACAAGCCACAAACGTTACTAGGTCAACTGACTCAAGCAGTACATACGATTCAAGCTAGGGTCGATTTTTCAAAATTGGCGCTCAAGCCTAATGCCAAAGTACCAGAACTTTGGGTGCAGGACGCGGGGGCGGATAAAGCAGAAGTATATCCACTGTTGGGCGATCGCTATATTCTTGGACGTAGCTCGAAATCCAGCGATATCGTTATCCGTAACCCTGTTGTCAGCCAAATTCACCTCTCATTATCGCGGAATTCTAGTCAGCGCACACCAGTTTTCACGATCAAAGACGAAAACTCCACCAATGGCATTTATCGTGGCAAACGTCGTGTTAGTTCTCTAGAACTGCGTCACGGCGATATTCTGACTCTGGGGGCCCCAGAACTCGCCGCTTCTGTACGGTTGCAATATGTCGACCCACCAGCATGGTATGTCAAAGCTGCAACTTGGACAGCTTATGGTGTCGGTGGCGTCACTGCCCTGTTAACATTAGTGATTGGCGTCGAATGGCTAAAATTTAAAGTCAAACCTCTACCGACAGCGACACGCGCCCCAGTAGTTGTTTACGCCCGTGATGGAGCCACTCCTCTGAGAGAACCTCGGACAATCTCTCATGTAGACATGAAGCGATTAGAGGAATTTGGCCCTTATTTGCCTGCTGCGGTAGTGGCTTCAGAAGATAGTCGTTATTACTGGCACTTTGGGGTTGATCCTCTGGGAATTTTACGAGCTGTGTTGATTAATAGCCGCACCGGAGATGTGCAACAAGGAGCTAGTACAGTAACCCAGCAAGTTGCCCGCAGTTTGTTCCGCGAGTATGTAGGCAGACAGGATACCCTTGGCCGGAAATTGCGGGAGGCAGTTGTCGCCCTAAAACTCGAAACATTTTACAGTAAAGATGATATTTTGCTGATGTACTTAAATCGGGTTTTTTTGGGAGGAGATACCTCTGGCTTTGAGGATGCAGCCCGATATTACTTTGAAAAGTCGGCTAAAGAATTAACTTTGGCAGAAGCAGCAACATTGGTAGGAATTTTACCAGCACCCAACGCCTTCGATTTTTGTGGGGATGGGCCAAATAAGCTAGAAGCAGCTGAATACCGAAATCGTGTGATTAAGCGGTTGCTGGAGATGGGCAAAATTAAACCAGAGGATGCGAACCGAGCTAGACGTTCCACTGTTCAAATTAGTCCTAAAGTGTGCGAACAGCAAGCTAAAACGATCGCACCTTATTTTTACAGTTACGTTTTCTCTGAACTCGAATCAATTTTGGGGGAGGGAGCTGCAAGAGAGGGAAACTATATCATTGAAACCAAGCTCGATCCAGCCATACAGAGACAAGCAGAAGCAGCGTTAAGTAATTCGGTCAACAACTCTGGTAGAACTTTTAATTTTTCTCAAGGGGCATTAGTCACTCTTGACTCTAGTACAGGCAGTATCCTGGCAATGGTAGGCGGGACTGATTACAAAAAAAGTCAGTTCAATCGTGCTGTTCAAGCCAAAAGACAACCAGGTTCTACCTTTAAAATCTTTGCCTATACGGCCGCGATTCAACAGGGAATTCCAGAATCAAAAAGTTATTCTTGCGCCCCTTTAACTTGGCAAGGCTTTACTTATAAACCCTGTCGTGCTGGTGCTGACACTAGTTTAGATATTGCCACCGGACTGGCGCTTTCAGAGAATCCCATCGCCTTGCGAGTTGCCAGAGAAGTCGGGCTGGATAAAGTCGTGGCAATGGCACAGCGTTTGGGGATAAAATCAAACCTCGATCCGGTTCCCGGCTTGGTACTGGGTCAAAGCGTAGTCAATGTTTTGGAAATGACTGGTGCTTTTGGCGCTATTGGTAATCGCGGTGTGTTGAATCCTCCCCATGCCATTAGCCGAATTTTAGACAGTGGTGATTGCAGCGATCGCAATGATATCAAAACCTGTCGGGTAATCTACTCCTTCGACCAAGATCCAGGTGCCAACAAACGAGTGTTAACAACTAATGTCGCCGATGAAATGACTAGTTTGATGCGCGGTGTAATCGCAAGAGGTACTGGTCGTAGTGCTGCCATTGGACTAGGCGAAGCTGGTAAAACTGGCACGACTGATAAAAACGTTGACTTGTGGTTTATTGGTTTTATCCCCAGTCAGCGACTTGTAACTGGCGTTTGGCTGGGAAACGACAATA
Organism: Nostoc sp. ChiSLP03a; assembly: GCF_034531215.2. Taxonomy (NCBI): domain Bacteria; kingdom Bacillati; phylum Cyanobacteriota; class Cyanophyceae; order Nostocales; family Nostocaceae; genus Nostoc; species Nostoc sp. ChiSLP03a. Next base: position 28,070 of record NZ_JAVRBQ020000129.1, on the reverse strand, counting down.
ATTCCCCGACATCTGGTAGCAGCGCTCAAGCAGCTCAATTATGGGGAAATTATATGCGGAGAATTACACGGTAATTGGGAATTGGGCATTGGGCATTGGGCATTGGGAATTGGGCATTGGGGAGCCACTGCGCTTGGGGTCTCCCCAAGTGGAGCAAGTGGCGTCATTGGCGTCATTGAGCATTGGGTATGGGGCATTAAGAATTGGGAACTATTGATCAATAAATGATCAATAGACTTTTGTGAGAAGACCTGATTTTGAGGACTTAGAAGTTTATAAACTTGCTGAAAAGCTAGCTAATGAAATTTGGCGTATTGCTAAAGGATGGGAAAATTTTACTAAAGATACACTGGGCAAACAAATTGTTCGGTCTGCTGATAGTATTTGTGCGAACATCGCAGAAGGTAGAGGTAGGTACAACGACCAAGATAATCGGCGTTTTGTCAAGATTGCGAGAGGGTCTTTGTATGAAACTATCAGTTGGTTGAGGTTAGCCTACACCAGACAGTTATTGACAAATGAACAGGTAAGCAGATTAAAACCAATTCTTGATGAACTATTACCCAAGCTCAATGCTTACCTAAAAACCATAGGAAATAGGGAATAGCAACTTAATTCTCTTGCCCCATACCCCATACCCATACCCAATGCCCAATGCCCAATGCTCCATGCCCCATGCCCCATACCCAATTACTGATATCCCTTCCAAGGAGTGACTTCCAGCTTGCCGTTAGGCTTGAATATTACTTGAAAGTGGGCTAGAGGTTCTTTGTCATTGGGAGGAGCTACATTAGAACCATAAATGTCGTTAAACATCTTAGGAAGAGGTGTTTCTCGGAAATAATCAAAGGCGACTTGATTGAGTGGTTCATAGTCAGCAATTACACCATCTTTGTTGACTGCTACTCGATATTTTAAATCTCGCGTAAAGGTAGGAGTGCCACTCCAGCTTTGACGAACTGTATTATAAAGCTTTTGATTTAAACCTTTAGTGATATTAGAGTCAGTAATTTTTGCACCGACTACCTCTGGTGTCTTAGCATATCCTCGCCAAGGACTAACTTGCAGCACACCATTTGTAGTAAACACTATTCGAAATTGGGCGATTGGTTCATTAGAAATGGGAGCGCGGTTAGCAGGATTATAAAGTAGGTTAGGCAAAGGAGTTTGCCCGACTTCTTGATTGGCCTCTTTATTCACCGCTTTATAACCAACGATCGCTCCATCCGCAGCTACACCCAAACGATAGATCAAATCCTGTTGCAATCCTGAACGCTTAGTCCAAGCTGGATGAACTTGGTTATAGACTTGACGATTCAATGCACGCAACTGGGATGGATCGGTAATTTCTGGAACTGTATTTAAAAGTGCTTCTAAATCTTTAACTACTGGCTTTTCATTGGCTGTGGGTGGTGTCGTCGGTGTTGTAGCCTCGATGGGTGTTGCAGCTGCTGATGCTGGAGGATTAAGGTTGTTTGTTGTAGAGCTAGATTGTTCGTCTGGTTTAGGCTGTGGTGGACGAATTTGGGGAGGTGGAATCAAGTTAAATGCGATCGCTGCTACTGCTAAACTTGATACTCCTATGGCAGCAGGAACAGCCTGCCTGATTACAGCCTGACTAGCACCGCCATAGCGTCTAGTAACTGGTTGTAGTTCTAAGGATAATTCTGGTAAAGTCTGAGTATCAGCAAAAAACTGATCCACTGCTTCTACTAAATCAAACAACTGTACCGTATTCAAATCTATTTCAATCGGCGGACGTTTAGAATTATTAGAACGATCGAACCCCTCTGGAGCATTCTCTGAATGTATGATTAACCTGTGGCGGTTGCCGTCAATTTTTTGAAACTCTACTAGCTCCGATTCCTGGTTGTGTGCTTGCGGATTAGGTACAGTACTCAGAAATTCTTGAGCATAACCACTAACAGCCCTCACCAAACTTTCAAAAAATTCTCGCCCTCCGGTTAAAGGTTGATTGTAACCAGATAAATAGCATTCTGCATTTACCAATATTGATAATTCTGGGCGCATTTCCTGAAACTGTGCAGCCCTAGTAACATCACTTAACCCTTCTAAAAGAAGAGTACAATTAGGTAGACTGTACTTACGTTGAATATTCATTCCACTTCACCGTCAAAAAGACTAATCCAGAACCGCTGCATTCCAGCAGTACCAGTACAAAATAGTAATTGTCCTAATAAATTTATTGCTAGCGCATCTAATTTTTCATCAGAAGTTAATGCTAGTACACCAGAACGTCGAGCATTCATCCGGCTTTTAAAATGCGCTCTAAACCGCTCTAAATAATTAGATAGCCGCAAATTCTGTTCTAATGGAATCTGTTTTTCTTCCATTTGTTGACATATCATTAATAACTGACGGATGACAACAGTTAAACGCCGTGCTATATAGCAAGCAATGACCACCAAAGCTTTTGCTTCCATAATAGTTAAAGGACGGCGTATGTGCGCTCTTCTTAGCGGGTTAGAGCTACGCATCCGCCATAAATTCACCCTGTCTTTAACAATTCCTTTAAGATCCAACTCTTGAGCAAAAGCCAGGATTGCTTCCGAACCACCAAGTTCTAAAGCTTCAATTGCCAGTAAAATCAGGTCAATTTGCAGCCTGGTTCTCCGAGGACACGTTTTGGAAGCGATCGCAGGATCTGGTAAAGTATCCAGAATCATCGGCAGTGAGTCTTGGGTTGGACTGTTGAACGGCGTTAAACTTGCTGAAACATTCATTCTATAAATACCTTGTGCGGTTCCAACAGACTAGATAAAACAAATTTAAGATCGGTAGCCAAGACTTGAGCCTTAGACTTGTGGCAGTAGCATGACTACCTGATATATACATTACTTAACTCTTTCTACTCAAAGTTTTCCCTATATTGAAATCAAAATTTTAAAACATAACTAAATTCACCTCATTTCTTAGTGAAATACCTTTTATAGCTTGGTTTAGATTCTAATTATCGTCAATGAAGAGCGAAGCTTCAGCCTTTATCCCCACTTGACCCCCAGCGTATGACATTATAGTGTACGATTTTTCAGGTATCTGAAATTGGGAATGGGGAATAGGGCATTGGGCATTGGGCATTGGGCATTAGTTATCCTTTTTTGTCCCCCTTGTCTTCCCTAATTCCTGATTCCCCATGCCCCATGTCCCATTGCCGATTCCCCATTTCCTACTCCTTTATTCCCCATTTTATGGATTTAAAGTCTCTCGTTCGTAACATTCCAGATTTCCCGAAACCCGGAATTTTATTTCGGGATATTACTACGTTACTGCGCGACCCAGAGGGACTGCGCTACACTATTGACTTTTTAGCACAAAAATGCGATGAAGCTGGAATAACAGTTGATTATGTCATTGGTATGGAGTCGAGAGGATTCATTTTTGGTTCACCTCTGGCTTATAAATTAGGAGCTGGTTTTATTCCCATCCGCAAAAAAGGGAAGTTACCAGCAGCCGTTCACTCAATTGAATATCAACTAGAGTATGGTACAGATTGCCTAGAAGTGCATCAAGACGCTTTACACCAAGGTAGCCGAGTTTTGATTGTCGACGACTTGATTGCCACAGGTGGAACAGCGAGTGCCACAGCTAAATTAGTGCAGAAAATTGGCTGCGAACTAGTAGGATTTGGGTTTATTATCGAGCTACGGGATTTACAAGGGCGTACACATTTACCGGACGTGCCGATTATCTCTTTAATTGAATATTAGTCATTAATCATTAGTCATTAGTCAATAGAAAAACAACAGACAAATGACGAAGGACAAAGGACAAATGACAAATGACAAAAGACAAAGGGCAAAATATAAATGACATCTACGAAAATTTCCTTGGAGACAGGTCGGGATTGGCTAATCAGGCTAGTCACGAGCGAAACTTTTGTTTATGTGGCAAAGCGACTATTGCAGGCACTGCTAACTTTGTTGTTGGCGTCAGCGCTGTCGTTTTTCATCATTCAACTCGCTCCCGGTGATTATGTAGATACGCTGCGGCAAAATCCGAAGATATCTCCTGAAAGAATTGAGGAAATCAAACGGCAGTTTGGTCTAGATAAGTCTTGGCCAGAGCAGTTTGGGCTGTGGCTATGGCGAATCTTGACCAAAGGGGATTTTGGCACGAGTTTTATTTATCAACGTTCAGTGGCATCGCTGTTGTGGGAACGAGTACCAGCGACTTTGCTATTAGCGATCGCATCTTTAATTGTCACATGGGCGATCGCCATCCCTCTAGGGATCTTTGCTGCTGTCAAACAAAATAGGCCAGCAGACCGGATTTTACAAGTGATTAGTTACGCAGGACAAGGCTTTCCTAGTTTCATTACTGCCTTAGCGCTGCTGGTTTTAGCTCAAATCACCTCACCATTTTTTCCAGTGGGTAGCATGACTAGCATCAATCACTCAGAACTGTCGTGGTTTGGCAGAATCTTAGATATCGGCTGGCACATGATTTTACCCACCATCGCACTCTCAATTACTAGTTTTGCGGGTTTGCAACGCATCACTCGCGGCGAACTATTAGATGTCCTGCGTCAAGATTACATCCAAACGGCTCGTGCCAAAGGTTTACCAGAAAACCGCGTCATCTATGTTCATGCACTCCGCAACGCTATAAATCCCCTAATTACTTTATTAGGTTTTGAATTAGCTGGTTTATTAAATGGTGCCTTCATCGCCGAATTTTTCTTCAACTGGCCTGGTTTAGGGAGATTGGCTTTACAGGCTTTACAAGCTCAAGATTTATATTTATTAATGGCAAGCTTGGTTATGGGCGCAGTACTTCTGATTGTTGGCAATTTAATCGCCGACTTGATGCTCAAAGCAGCCGATCCACGCATTCGCCTAGAAAATCTTAATTAGCAGCAATTATAAAATTCAAAAAATCAAAACTTATTGGGCGTTTTCCAAAGTCCTGTCAACTATAAAACAACAAAGAGATAGCCAGAGTGCAGATGTTGTTGAAGAAAGTGTTGCTTATTCCTCATCCTAGAATTTGGCTACTCTCAGTTTCAAGCTATTTCTGTACGCTGCAAAAAATTGTGAATTGCTGTTTAACTTAATTATTTTACTAAGATTTAGACTTAGGTTTTTGCACTCGTGTATTTAAGAGTTTTTTCTAAGCGGGCGGCGGGAATCGAACCCGCATTAATAGCTTGGAAGGCTATAGTTTTACCACTAAACTACGCCCGCAAATTTCCAACTTTATAAATTTAACACAGTTTTTGTAAAAATTCAAGCATTTAGTTGGAATTTGCGGGTTGCATTTTGATCCTGACATACAAATTGCTCAATTCTGGTTTTGTGCCATTGTTATTGTGGGCAGCAAGAAAGTTTTCTGTTTTGAAAACTTCCCTCAAGACTTGCTCGTATGTACTTTTTTCACTTTGCAGTTTTGCTGGTTCTATTTCTAGAACTACAGCCTGTTGAAAGTTGCCATTCTGATCGATTATCAAGCTAGCCAAAAGTTGTGCTGGTTCGAGCTCCGAATTGGGGACAAGAAAACTTGGGTCTAATTGTTTTGTGTTGCTTCCCTTGTATAAAGCGATAACATCGGGTAAAGCATCTTGTCGGAATCCTTTTGATTGTATCAAGCTAATCACTTCATCTCTAGATAAGGGAGCTACTATTGCTACCGATGCTCCTCCAGTCGAAGGCGCTGGAGTTTCTCTAGTCGAAGGCGCTGGAGTTTCTCTATTTTCAGGTTCTAAAACTGGTCGATTTGATGGAATACCTGTTGGTAGTTGCGTTCCCTTTCCCAGTTTAATTTCTTGACGACGCTTCCAAGGTAAGTTACCGATTGGAACTGTAGGTGTCGGCGTGGCTTTAGCTATAGATGTCGGTGTGGCTTGAGGTGTAGGTTTCGGTGTCGGTGTGGCTTTAGCTATAGGTTTCGGTGTGGCTTTAGGTGTAGGTGTAGGTTTCGGTGTGGCTTTAGCTAAAGGTTTCGGTGTTGGCGTGGGGACTATCTGCTGTCTAGAAGGTTTGCTATTAGGTTGAGAGGCGTAAATTCGGCTCTTTTTCTGGAGATTCTCAGGAGAATTTGTTGCGCCAAAATCTTGATTTATAGGCGTAGTTCGTGCTGTTTGTGATGAACGTGCTGGTACAGACTTTTGAGTAGAGGATAGTGGCTTTGACGAAACTATTTTGGCTGTTGATTTTGATTTGATTACTGATTTTGTTTTAGGAGCAATGTCTATCAATTCAACGGGAACAGCAGATTGATTTTGCTGGGGAAACCACAGACTAAATGCATTAGATGAGCGCATCAGCCAGAACACCAGCAAGTGCAGAGAGACTGAACTGACAACGACAAAAATCCACAAACCTGGTGGATCGGTGTGTCGTCTCCAGACCTTGGCTGGAATTGGAGTTTTGTCTGCAACCGATGGTGTCATATTATATAAACTGGATATGATTATGCACTTTTACTCATTGGTAATGCTTTAAAATACCAGTCTAAATTTTAGCGATTAACCATTACCTCTGGTGAAACAGCAAAAGTTAAAACTGTTTCATCTACTCCTTTAAGTTTTAGCGGACTCCCTTTAGTAATTTCTCCTTCCTGCAAATAATCTGCTACGGCAGCAGAAACAAGAATCGTACCGGGAACAGCAGCAGCTTGCAACCTTGCGGCAATATTGACACTTGGACCAATAGCAGTATAGTCGGCGCGTTCAGCGCTACCAAACATCCCCACAACAGCAGTACCTTGGTGAATACCACACCGGAACTGTACACTAGTAAGCTTGTCGCTATCGAATACACCTTGCTCTCGCCAGCGCTGGTTCAAGTCAGCCAGTGAGTGGTGCATTGCTCTTGCTGTATTAATGGCACGACGCACTTGTTCGTTAGGGGTTAGTTCTTCCGGCGCTCCATATAAAGCTAAGATAGCATCTCCCATAAATTTATCTACAGTGCCGCCATTGCTAAAGACAACTTTGGTCATTGCTTCTAAATATTCATTTAGCAGCTCTGCAACTCGTCGGGATCTGAGAGTATTTGCTAGCTGTGTAAAACCCACAATGTCGCTAAACAAAACTGTAATTAAGCGTGGTTCTGGGCGCAAATCTAACGTTAAGTCTCCGGTTGCGGCTTTTTGCACCAATACAGCAGGCAAAAAGCGCTTTAGCACCGATTCTGTTAGATAAGTATTTAACTCCACAATTCGCCGTTCATTTTCTTTCAACGCTAAAAGATTGCGAACTTCCGCCAAAAGTTCCCGATCGTTGAATGGTTTTGCTAAATAAGCGTCCGCGCCATGTTCTGTACCTTCGATGCGGGTTTCTTCATCTACTTTCGCTGTCAGCAGAATGATTGGTGTTCCTTTCAACGTCTCCTCATTGCGGATCATCTGAATCATCTCAAGTCCGCTCACTAACGGCATCATTAAGTCAGTCACAATCAAGCTGGGTAGAATTTCCTTCGCTCTACTGTGCCCTTCATGACCGTTACGAGCTGTCTGTACATGATAGCCATTACGGCGGAAAATTTCAGATACATAGGTTCGCAAATCGGGGTTGTCATCTACAACTAAAATTGAGTGCTGAGTCTTATGTGCTGAGTCTTGAGTATCAACACTGGGGGACAGGTTTATTGTAATATCTTCAATATTGTCTGTTGTTGACTCTACTAGTTCTAAATCAGCTAATTCTACGCTAGCGCGGTTTGTATTCAGTTCAGTAGGCGTTTCTAGTACTTGCTGTGCAGGTAAATGAGCATTTCCAGTCACTAGCCATAAACTAAAAGTAGTACCTTCACCATAAACTGATTCCACAGTGACTTGACCACCATGTAATTCTACTAATTCTTTAACTAAAGCTAAACCCAAACCACTGCCTTCATAGGAGCGGTTTGCTGAACCTTCAGCTTGGCGAAAGCGCTCAAATAGGTGGGGAATTTGTTCTTTAACAATACCAATTCCAGTATCTTGCACTTGTAATATGCAGCGATCGCGCTCAGATTTTAGCCTGACACCGATCGTGCCACCTTCGGGAGTAAACTTCATGGCATTTGACAAGAGATTGTAAACCACCTTGTCAAATTTTTCCATGTCCAAGTACACCGTCGAACATTCATCTAACTGGGTGACGAGATGCAGTCTCTTTTTCTCACAATAGGGACGAAAAGATTCCACTATTTGGCTGACAAATTCGACTAGATCGCAGGGATGGAAGCTAGGCTGCATTCTCCCGGCATTCAGGCGTTGTAAATCCAGGAGTTGATTTACCAGTCGCAGCAGGCGGCGGGAGTTACGCAGGGCGATCGCACTTTGAGAGTAAGATAATCCCTCACCAGCCGCTACTGCCGACTCTAAAGGCCCTTGAATCAAGGTAATCGGTGTGCGGAACTCATGGGAAATATTTTGAAAAAATTCAGTTTTTTGTTTGTCTAATTCCAGTAAGCGTTCAGCTTGTTGGCGAGTTTTTTGATACAAGTGTGACTGCTGCACAGCGATCGCGGCTTGCGCTGCCACTGCTTTCGCCAAATCGATATCAGATGACAACCATTGGCGTACTTTTTTACCTTCGTGCAAAGTAATACTACCGATACATTTACCGTCAGCTAATAATGGCACAAACATGAGCGATCGCGCTGGCATTTTTAAAGGTAAATCAAAACCTCGCACATCTGAAGGAGAATGGCTTACATTACCAATTACCACAGGTTCATGTGTCTGTAGCATTTGTTGGAGGATGGGATTTTCCTGAATCGATGCTTGAGAATAGGGTAATCTCTGGTTTGATAAGTGATGATTGCTACTTGAATTATTATCTGGGGCTGGCGCTCTTAAATTTTCTAGATGTTGAAAACTATCATACAAACCGACACATTCAACAAACTTATCTTCCTCTGTCCACAAAGACAAGACGCACCCATCAACTTGTAAAGCTTGTCCCAATTGTTGGGTAATAGCCGCAAAAATATCTTGAGGATCTAAGCTAGAGCGAATCGCGCTAGTAATTGTATTAATCAAGCTCTCTCGCTTGGCAAGGGCACGTACTTGTTCGTAAGCATAAGCTTGAGACAAAGCCAAGGCTGCCTGATCCGCTACCATCAAAACTAACTGCACCTCATCATCGCCCCAAAAGCGAGGAACAGAACACTGGTGCAGTGCTAGCACTGCCATCAGTTCTTGTTGGCAGATCAATGGCACAACTAAACTAGAACAAATGTTAGCAGCAGCAAAAGCTTGCCCCCGCTCGCGCAGTTCGGGAGTGTTACCGTGAATGCGCTCATCATCGATCGCATCGTGAATTACTTGAACTTCGCGGGTTTCCCACACTGTCTGAGCCAAAAGAGGCAGAGGAGTTGCAGAGGATATAGCGGGCAGAGGGGAAAGACTTACTGCCACTTCCCCTTTGCTCTCTTGCACCTCTGCCTCTTCAGAAAGCGGCTTCTGATAAATAAACCCTTTATCTGCCAACTGCTCATCTTGGAAGGGACGTAGCAGACAAACATCCACCTCCAACATTTCACCCACTGTATCTACAATTGCTTGCAAAATTTGTCTGTAGTCTAAAGCACTGCGAATCGTATTGGTAACAGTATTCAGCAGCGATTCTTGACGGAGTGTGCGGGTAAGTTCGCGGGTTCTAGCTTTGAGGACATTGTGGGTATCCAAAGCTTGGCGTACCACTGCTTTGAGTTCCTCCGCCTCCCACGGTTTAGTGACATATTTAAATACCTTACCAGCGTTGATTGCTTCCACCAAGTCTTCGACATCGGTGTAGCCAGTTAAAATTATCCGAATAATATCTGGATATTGAGTTGCTGTCAGGCTCAAAAATTCTGTACCGCTCATCATTGGCATCCGCTGATCGGAGATGATCACCGCGATCTCTCCCTCTTGAGCCAGCAGATCGAGGGCCGCAGGGCCAGAGGTTGCCCTTAGCACCTTATAATCACGATAAAAAGTGCGGTAAAGCAAGTCAAGGTTGTCTGGTTCATCATCGACAACCAAAATTTTAGGCTTACTGTTTGCTTGGGATTTCATGCACCGCTTTCCTGCTGCAACGGCAGTCGGATAAAGAATAATCTGATCAGGTAAAGATTTTTCTGAGTCAGGTAAGAGCAGAGCATTTCGACCAATAGGGCTGTTTGGCTACATGACTGCTGAGTGTAGGAGCGTTTACTCACAGTAATTCGTCTCAATTGCTTGTGCCGATTACCGTTTGCGTTGGTGCAGGGTAATTGCTTTCATTGTCAGTTTTAGTGTTATAGAGTCGACGCTTGCTTGCCAAATCTTTTTTTACCTCCTGTGAGCAATGTCTGATAATACATACAGCGCTCATAGCCAGCAGAAAAATCCAGATAAAGCTGCATATTAAGTTTTCCCTCCACAGTTGTTGTAATAACACTTGCAGGTAAATTTTATTTATGGTAGTCATGGTAGAGTCGGCAAAATTAAAACAATAAGATTTAAAGCCAAAGTATACTATTAGACAAATACCTCTTTCTAATTTAGCAATCAGAACTATCATTAAGACAAGTGGTAGTGCTTGAGGACTTAGAGATTAGGGATTAGGAAACCTTACAGATTCTTGTCACAGTAACTGTACAGCTTACTTCTAGGACTTAGTAGCAAAGTAGTATCAGTGTGCGGTAACTGCAAAAACAAGTTCAGTACTGTAACCAAGGGTAGTTTGAAACCAGAGTTTGCCAATAGTGTACTTACTTAACAATTTTGGAGATGCTGCTTACAGATAAGTTATGCTATTCCTCTGCCCACTTGCTGAAAGCTCTATCACTTTAGAGATGTTTTGTGGTAATCAGTTTGATATTCTGCCTACCTAAAAGAAGGTATGCAATGAATATACTGAGTTTAAATAGATTTATGAAGTTGTAACTCCTAACAGGATGTTTGAAAAGTCGTAAAGTATACTATAAACCCCTTTCAAAACCTCTCCCCGTCGGCGTCAGCCTGCCGTTAGGCAAGCGGAGAGAGGCTTTGAAACCCCCATTCCCTCGTGAGTGTTGGGGGGCTAGGGGGGTTACATTTCCGAGGCTTTGATGTGATGAAAAATACTTGTTCATTCATCCTCTAATACTCTTTCAAAAATGCAGGTTATAAAACTCCAAACTAAAATGTAAAATTTGTTTAATCTACAAGAAAAAGCGAATTAGCAATATTGGTTCAGTTAAATCTCCTGGGCAACTCTATAAGTTCTGATTTAGTTTAAATCTTGTTTTAGGATATTTGAGAAAATTTTTGTTGAATAAAATCAATACTAAACTAGCCTTGAAATATCGGTTTTTTCATCCATACCACCAACAGCCAATCGATCCAGCTTCCTACCAATTCCAAATTCGTACAGCTACACCTGCTGATTTGATTGGTGTTGCCCAAATTATTACTGAAAGCTTTCACTCCCACAATGGTATATGGGGATGGGCTTTTCCGTTGCTACGTCTGGGTATTTACGAAGACTTAAGGCATCGGATGGCATCACCTGCGCCCCGTCATCTGTGCTTAGTTGCCCTTGAAGCTACTACTGGTGAGGCTAATAACTTAGTAGGGAGTGTGGAAATGGGTGTACGCTACAGTAGTGATTCATGGAGCGAGGTTGGTGTAGGTTTTCCTTACTTATCTAATTTAGCAGTTCACCCAAAATACCGTAGACATGGTGTGGCTTCAGGATTACTTACTAGCTGTGAAAAAGTCTCTCGCGAGTGGGGATTTCAAGACTTATATCTCCATGTTTTAGAAAATAACCATCAAGCACGACAGCTTTATTTCAAGCTGGGATATCGAGTGCATAAAGTCGAATCTAATTGGAATACATTTCTTCTAAGACGCTCAAGCCAGATGTTATTGCACAAGCGCCTGAGTGCTGATTCCATTCTCTGAGTTTTATTTTGGCAATTGTCAAGTTTTGTATTCCATTCCAATTAATTCAATAAAATCTGTAACTCATAGCGGTAATCAAACACAAACTAAGCTAAACCACGTCTACCTTTAGAACCATAATTATTTTGACTCCGAGAAAGCTCAAAACTCAAGCTAGGACTAGATAATATACTCTTTTTAATAACTCTAGGTTTTAAAATAAACGGGGTTTAATTAGAAATTTAGCCAATATTATCTAAATATCTAGATAAATCCGCTTTTATTTCCAGGATTTACTTGATTTAGCACGCAAGAGGTAACGATAAAGAAGACTCCTTGAGTTATACTAAGTTTTTTCACGCAATCAAATAGGAGTCTTAATAAATCAAAACTCAAAGATGTTTGTTAATTTACGAAGCGAGTAAAAAGCTTTTGATAATTTTTTCTCAAAAGAATATTTGATTTTAACTTAATTACGAAAAATGCCCTCGTCGCTATAAACAAATTATCTTTTTGGTAAATATTTTTAATATTAAAAAATGTTAACTTTCACTTTTGGGATTTATGCTTAACAAATTTTTGAAAGCATTCGATATAGATGAAAATGGCCTATAATGGGAACATAACGCAAAATCGCGTTGAAAGAAATCATTACTTCCTCATAATAACTTTGTAATTCATATATTCATCTTTATAAAAACTTTAAGAAAACATTAGTATGGTTTACAGACAAATCTAGTTATATCTCATAAAATATAATCACTCAATTACTGAAACAACGCCTATATATTGCTATTTTTAGTTAGATTGACCAGAAAGGTCTTGATAATAAAAGAATTCAAAAACTTGATTTGATATAACAGCTAGTTCTGTTTTGAAGTGCATACTACAACAACATTCATTAAAAGTTTAAAAAACATGGATAGCGAACAGCATCGACGCTATCAGACCTCTATGGTATCAACTTATTACCCTGAAGCTACTTTCCTTGACTCTGTTGTCATGTCAGACGGAACTGAGCAATCGCAAGGCTCGGATATCCTTACACGTTTGCACAGTGGAGAAGTTTTCATCGTCAATAGTCGTAGGCGAAATGGATTAATACTCTTTAAACGCTACCATGCAGAGTTTGCTGGGCCTGGGGCTGCTGTGGGTGGGGATTACGATTGTGATTGCCAAATGGCACTGCCCATAGGTAATCTTTCTTTATTAACTCCTGAATCTAATGAAGAACGCCAGAAGGCTTACTTGATTAGGCGACAGTGGATTCGATTGATCAAACAAATTACAGAAAATCCACTGCCTGGGCAGCGAGTCCAGAAGATTCTCGATCAATTTGAACAATACTTTCCACCAGAAATAGTGGCTCTTTTGCCGGATGTTGCTTTTGCTCTTTTAGTAGGTGTGCTGCCACAAACAGTTGGAGTAGTACGCCGTTTGGGCAGTGAGGTAAATAGCAGGTTTAATTACTGAGTAAATTGCTAAGATGACAAATTTGCCAAAGCAGCTTTTACTCGATTAACGGTGCGGGCGTTTTCTTCTATCGTTCCGACAGTAATTCGTAATCCTCCGCTAATGTGCCGTACAAGAGTGCCGAGTGTTCTAAGTTTCTGATGGAAAGTTTTTAAAGCAGCTTCTTGTGAATTAAAGCCATTTGGTTTAAGACGCAGATAAATAAAGTTGGCAGCACTTGGAGTAATTTGTAGTTTTGGTTGCTGGGATAAAATTTCGATGAGTTTAGCTCGTTCGCTCAAGGTCTGGGGAATTGATTCCAGCAAGAGTGTACGATTTTGTAAACCAACTAAGGCAGCTGCTATGGAAAAACTGGGGAGATTGTAGGGTAAGCGAACTTTTTCTAAAATGGCGATCGCTTCAGGATGAGCAACGCAATAACCAATACGGAGAGATGCCAATCGGAAAGCTTTAGAAAAAGTGCGTAATATTACCCAATTAGGATGCTTTCCTAATTCACCTACTAGGGTAGTTTGGCTGAATTCAAAGTAAGCTTCATCAATTACTACTAAAATATGCTGTGGCAAGCTTCTTAACCAAGCTAACTCTGCCTCAGTTAAGCTGTTGGCAGTCGGCGAATTGGGATGTACTACAAAAACTACGCGAATCGGAGGATTTTGAGTTTGTTCGATCGCAGACTGTGCGGCGCTTATGTCAATTTCAAAATTTGTTTCATTTCTCCCCACCGCCACTACAGGAATGCCCAAAGTTTGCGCTAAAATCCCGTACATCGAGAAAGTGGGATTGGCAACGAGAATTGACCCTTCTCCTCCTAAACAGGTGGCGATTAATAAAGAGCGGATTAGTTCATCTGAACCATTACCAACAGAAATATTGGCAGCAGTAAAGAAGGATGATGAGAGGTCGGCTGATTGATTAACGTACTGTGCGATCGCATCCTTAAGTGTTTCATGTCCGCCATCAGGATAACGATTTGTTTCAATTACTTGCTGATAAGTCCACGCTAGCTTCTCTTTTAACTCAGGAGGTAAATCGTAGGGGCTTTCATTTGTATCTAACCGATCGAACTGTGTGGCAACAGAATTGGCTGTATCGCTGCTAGGATGAGGTTTATAGGCACTGAATTGGGCTAAATCTGACCGGATGAAGGGAAGCATAGTTTTAGTCATTAGTCATTAGTCATTAGTCATTGGTCATTAGTGACTAACAAAGCACAAATGACTAAGGACATTATTTATGTGTGAGTTTAATATTTTACAACTTCAAGGTAATTGGCAAAAGAGGCGAATTGCCTGCCAAATTTCTTCCATAACATTACCCAAAGCATGATCGCTGTCGAGTTCAACTAACTCCACCCAAGGACGCGATCGCGCAAAGTCGCGACTAGCTTCTATCGGAATGACTTCATCCTTTTTTCCGTGCAAAATTAGCGTAGAGATAGGGCGTTGCAAAAGCTTTTCTTGGTATTGGGCAGCATCTGTAACGAAATCGTAACTTAAAGAAAGCGATCGCTGCTCCCCATAGTGGTAGACCATAATATATTTTTCTTGCTGCCAACGCTGTACTTCTTCATCTCCTAGCTTAGGCAACCAATGAGATAAAAAGCCAAAAGCTGGTGCTAGCAAAACTAAGCGTTGCACTTGTAAATTTTGTTGTCCCAAGTGGGCAGCGGTCAAACCACCCAAACTTGAGCCAATGAGTGTTACTGATTTAGAATCATTGCTGAATTCTGCGGCAACTTGAGCGAGCTGACGAGTGATTGTTAATTGGGAAAAATCGCCAGCATTGAGATCGGGAATTTTCAGCCTTGTCTGAATTTGGGTAAAGCGATCGCCTATATCCCGCGCTTTGGCAGATTTAGGACTAGAAGCAAATCCGTGAAGATATATGTAGTCCAAGACTGTTAATAGTTAGGAGTGAGAAGTTATAAATTTTAAGTTTTAAGTTATGAGTTTATTTTTTCAACTCATAACCCATAACTCTTATTACCGCAATGTGACAAATTCCTCTGCGGATGAGGGATGGATACCCACAGTAGCATCAAAGTCTTTTTTAGTTGCGCCCATCTTAACTGCGATCGCTACACCTTGGATAATCTCAGCGGCACTTTCACCTACCATGTGAGCGCCTAGAACTTTGTCAGTGTTGCCATCAACCACCAACTTCATCATTGTCTTCTCTTGCTTACCAGTCAAACTGTGGTACATGGGGCGGAAGCGAGTACGAAAAATTTTGACGGCATCACCAAGTTTTTCTCGTGCTTCAGCTTCTGTCCAGCCGACTGTCGCAGCTTCTGGGCTAGAAAATACGGCTGTGGGCACAGTTTGGTGACTGAATTCGCGGCGATTATTCCCAAATTCACTATCGGCAAATGCACGACCTTCCCCAATGGCCACGGGAGTTAAATTGATTCGGTCGGTGACATCGCCAACAGCAAAAATATTCGGTTGACTAGTTTGACTATATTCATTGACTGCGATCGCATTTGTGGTTGGGTATCCAGGCCCTTCGATAGAACTAGCCACAACATCAATCCCAGCGTTTTCTAAACCTAATCCATCTACATTGGGAGTCCGACCAGTCGCTACTAAAAACACATCAGCAATTAGTGGTTCTTGATCATCCCCTGATAAAGTCAGTTTCAACCCTTCTGGGACACGTTCAATTGCTTTCACCACATTATTCTTAATCAAGCGAATTCCGTGGTTCGTCATACCCTCTTCAATTTCTAGGCGGACATCTTCATCAAAACCATTCAAAATCTTTTCACCTCTGGTAATTTGTGTCACCTCAGAACCCAAACCGCGCATAATACAAGCAAATTCCGTGCCGATATAACCAGCGCCAATAATAACGAGGTGTTTTGGTTGTTCTTTTAAATGAAAGATTTCGTCGGAGGTAATCCCATGTTCCATCCCAGGTAAATCTGGCTTGACAGGACGCCCACCAACAGCAATTAAAATTTTGTCTGCTGTAACTTTACGTCCATCAACTTCTACAGTGTGGGGGTCTACCAATGTAGCGCGACCAGAAAATAGTTCTACTCCAGCTTTTTCCAAGAAGCTTATGTGCAGTTGCGATAGTCGCCGAACTTCCTTATCTATAGATGTAATGAAATATTCCCAGTCCAACTCAGCATTACCCACTTTCCAGCCATAGCCGGAAGCGTCACTGAACAGTTCGGGAAAGTGAGAGCCATAGACCATGAGTTTTTTGGGAACGCAGCCGCGAATCACACAAGTGCCACCAACTAAATCATATTCAGCGATCGCCACTTTTGCGCCGTAGCTAGCCGCTCGTTTGGAAGCCGCCAAACCTCCAGAACCCGCACCAATTACAAACAGGTCGTAATCAAAAGTCATAAGTTTATGTTCTCTTTAGCAACAAGTGAGTTCCTGGGAACTTACACACAGAACGTGATTGAACTATATAAGAATATCCGGTGAACGCTGTGTAAGTCCTGTCCTTGATTTAATCTAGCGTTAGCAGATGCTATCTGGTCGTAGGGAATATCACTTTTTGCTTTGGCGCCAGTAAAGGCATTAGTTAACAGTTGTATAGTTCTGCCCCTAATCGAGCATAAGTCTGTGTTACCGCATTGGAGCAGCTAAGTTCCACAGGAATTAGGCAAAACTACGACAAGACGTACTGTCTTCGGCTTTTGCGTAGCATTTTTTACCCCAATTAGCAATTTTTATGTACTTGGAGAGTCAGTTGGAGTGACGGGTATTACTGGTGTTACTGGTGTTACTGGTGTTACGGGTGTTACGGGTGTTGGAGTGACAGGTGTTGGAGTTACTGGTGTTACGGGTGTTACGGGTGTTGGAGTGACAGGTGTTGGAGTTACTGGTGTTACGGGTGTTACGGGTGTTGGAGTTACGGGTGTTGGAGTTACGGGTGTTACAGGTATTACTGGCGTTACGGGTGTTGGAGTTATGGGTGTTGGAGTTACGGGTGTTGGAGTTACGGGTGTTACAGGTATTACTGGCGTTACGGGTGTTGGAGTGACAGGTGTTGGTGTTACGGGTGTTACGGGTGTTACGGGTGTTGGAGTTACGGATGTTGGAGTGACGGGTGTTGGATCTGTTGGAGTGACGGGTGATGGATCTGGCGAGGTTACAGCTGTTGGAGTAACTGGAGTTACTGCTGTTACTGGTGATGGATCAGTTGGAGTGACGGGTGTAGGATCTGGAGAGGTTACAGGTGTTGGAGTTACTGGAGTTACTGGTGTTACTGGTGTTGGATCTGTTGGAGTGACGGGTGTTGGATCTGGTGAGGTTACAGGTGTTGGAGTTACTGGTGTTACGGGTGTTACAGGTGTTGGATCTGTTGGAGTGACGGGTGTTGGATCTGTTGGAGTGACGGGTAATACTGGTGTTACAGGTGTTACGGATGTTGGATCTGTTGAGGTTACAGGTGTTGGAGTTACGGGTGTTACTGGTGTTGTATCTGTTGGAGTGACGGGTGTTGGATCTGTCGAGGTTACAGGTGTTGGATTTGTTGAAGTGTTGGGTAATTTCTCAGTTGCAGTTGAGGTGTTGGGTGATTTCTCAGTTGCAGTTGAGGTGTTAGGTGATTTCTCAGTTGCAGTTGAGGTGTTAGGTGATTTTTCAGTTGCAGTTGAGGTGTTAGGTGATTTCTCAGTTTGGCCAACTGGTGGAGTTAGCTGCACAAAAGAGGGGTTTTCAATTACTCCCTCGCCTTTTATCGGTGCCTGTGCTTTCAAAGCCGCAGCAGTTTCGGCTTGAACACTGGTAATTGCAGGATCGGGCGTAGGCACAGGACTCTGCCTGTTCAAATCAAGTTCCCGAACCATCTGGCTCGTTTCATAAAAATTTCTTAGATCAAAATCATATAATCTTTGAAATTCGCCTTTAATTATAATCACCATTTGTCCTGCTTCCAACACCTGAGTTTGAGAAGCCTTCTTGTTAGAAACTTCAATGCCGCTATTTGTTAGCGCACCTACAATTGTGGTGTCTGTTTGTTGGTCGTAGCGTACAAATAATGCTGAACCACGAATTGCTGCTGCTGCATTTGGTGTTTGTATACGTGTTTGCCCTTTTCCTGGTGGGATGAGCAACAACACAGTCCCATTTGTCAGTTTAAAGTCACGAGTCTTCGGCAAAAATTGAAATAACGCCTGTTCTCCAACTCGTGCCAAAGAGCCATCATTAAAACGCAAATCTGCGAGAGAAGCTCGACCAGTTGACAGCCCGTCTCCAGGGGTCATTGCATCTAATTTGCGTGCAGGACGTTTCTTGAATTTATCTTTGGGTATCAGTTGTACGATGTTGCGGAGATTTTGAATCTCTGCTCGCGTTAGAGGAGTTGTAGCACTTACCCGATTTGGCAAAGGCAGTACTATAAGTCCCCATAAACCAATTACCAATAATGGAAACGATTTATAAAACATAGTTTGAGAAATTTTGACCTTCAACTAATATCATAAAAATTAAATTTTAAGCTAATGTTAATTGTTGTAAGAGTTTTTTAGGTAAATTATTTTAAATTTTAATTTAGATTTAATGCATAGAATAGATAATAATTGAAATAAATGACTCAGATTTGATTTTTGAAAACACTCAGTACACATCTATTGCTTTTTTTCTGTCTACCTGTTTCTTATCTACGTAAGCAAGTTCATGAATCAAATTGGATTACTAATTACTATATGTATTTAGTTGATTTAACTTTTCCTGCTGAAAAGAAAATTGTATACAATAAATTTTGTAGCATATTTAAAAGTTAGCATTTGATATAAATAATTAAAGCATAAGTACCTTACATATAATCCTTTATAATCAGTTCAGTTAGAGGATCGTTAATTATGAGGGACAATAACTTGCTAAAAATTTATTGTTAAATTACCCACTAGCTGTATTTCACTAAAAATTAAACAGCAATTTATCGGAACATCTCAGTTTGACAAAAAATCTGGGGAAAAATCCGAAAAGCAGTAATTTTAGTTTGTAGTTTCAGTATATACCTACAAAGCTAAAATAGATGCAATCAACTGTATCTTTGTAGTCGGAACTTTCGATACAGCTTGTGGGTCTACATTTGCCAAACGCAATCAATGCGATCTAACCAGATGCGACTCAAGAACTGGAAAAATTTGTTTTTTTGTATTTTGTTAACGTCCAGTGGTGCAAGCTGGTGTTGCATTAGAGTAAATGCGGCAGAATCTGCAATTACAGATGTTTTGCATTCTAATCATTTAGCAACTACACAGTTAACTCATGAGCAGTTATGTCATAAGTTGGAGCAAAAAGCAATTAACTCTTTGTGCAAGCTGTCGAGTGAGTCACATACTTTAGATTCTCGGATGCCGTTAAATCTGGCACAGCAAACACCAGAAACGACTCAAATCCCAGATCAAACCGAAGAACCTATAGATACTCAAAAGCAAAATGAACCGCCACAGCTAGAATCTCCGCCAAATAATTTGCCCATATCTCCTTCAGACTCAAAGGAGCAACTATTAAATTTGCCTGAGAAAGAGTATTCTCAAAGGCGAGATAGGTTGATAGAACTGCTACGATCGCCAAAACAACCGTTTGAATCTAATAGCGATCGCGAATTGGGGTTACGGGTGCGGTTACGACCCCTAGAACAACAACCTCTAGAACAACAGCTACCACCACCAACAGAACAACCTGTACCTCAGTTTAAACCTATCGGCTATCTGCAAGGACGTGTCGGCTACTTCCAAACGAATAACATATTTTCATCACATGATAGTCCCATAGAAGATAGTTTAATTATTTCTGGACTGACATTAGCCTCTACATATTTTCCTTTAGGATCTAAGACTTTTATAAATGGCTCAATCGATGGCAATCTGATTCGTTATATAAATCAGTCACAATATCATTACAATCAGGTGAGATTCAATCTCAGTCTTTACCAGCAGCTATCCCAACGGATGTATGGAGAAATCAGTTGGAGCAATCAACAGTTATTTTATGCCAACAGCAGCGATCGCCCCAATAGTTTCAAAGCAGGCGATCGCTTTTTAAATGAAAATTCTCTACAGCTATCTTTGGGACGCCGAGATCCCTTAACTTCAAAATTAACCCTAGATAGCTTCTACCAGTTGAGTGTAAATTTTGCCGATCCCCAAAGTCGTAATCGGATAATCAATACCTTTTGGGTATCTCTAAACTACTACTTGCAAAAGCCTCTCCAGGTCGGTATTGACTACCAAATGAGTTTATCAGACTTTACACAGCGCGATCGAGAAGACGAATTTTATCGGCTATTCGGACACTTAAATTACCAAATATCCGATACCATTTATATGAATGTCCAGGCTGGAGTAAGTTTAGGTAGTTCAACCGCCGAAAACATTGATTTTGACGGCTGGTTCTTCAGTATTAATTATGGTTTGCAATTAGGTCGGTTTTGAAATTTGTCCTTTGTCATTAGTCATTTGTCCTTTGTGATTTATCTTTTATTAAAAACTAATGACCAATGACCAATGAACAATGTGATTTATCCTTTATTAAAAACTAATGACCAATGACCAATGACTAATGACTATAAATAGGAAATCCAATCACTCCAGCTACCAGCATAAAGTTTACCCTTGCTAATACCTGCTAATTCTAAAGAAAGTAAATTCACACAAGCAGTAACGCCAGAACCGCAATATACCAATATTTCTTCAGCTGTTTTTAGCTTTTCCCACCGACGGCGTTGTTCTTCTGGAGGGAGTAGGTAGCCGGAAAAGTCTGTAACTTCTTGCCAGGGATAGTTGACTGCACCGGGAATATGTCCAGCAATTCGATCGATTGGCTCTCGTTCGCCTTGGTAGCGATCGCTCTCTCTTGAATCGACCAATACTACCTCATGGCTATCTTTCCGGCTTTTCACCTTTGTAATATCTACCACCTTTTCTGTTTGTACTTGAGGGACAAACGTACCCATTCGGGGGGAAGGAATAACATCTGTAACAGAATATCCAGCTTTTTGCCATCCAGCCAAGCCGCCATCCATTACTGCTACTTGCTCATGTCCTAGATAACGCAACAGCCACCAGAGACGAGATGCAAAAGCAAAGCGCGAATCATCATAAGCTACAACTAAACTTTTTTGGTAATTTACCCCAATCGCTGCCAATTTGTTAGCTATATCATTAGGGTTAGGTAAAGGATGTCTTCCGCCATGCTTACCCACTGGACTGGAAAGATCCTGATTCAAATCTAAGTAATATGAACCCTCTATGTGACTTGTTTGATACTGTTGTTGTCCTAGTTGTGGATCGGCTAAAGAAAAGCGACAATCCACAATAACGACTTGCGGATCTTCTAGATGTTCAAACAGCCAAGCTGGCGAAACAACAAATTGGGAATGGGGCATTGGGAATGGGGCATTGGGCATGGGACAAAATAGTACTGAGTGCTGTCTTAGGAGTTAGGAATTAATAGTTATTCTTTTCTCTCTCTGCCCCACTCCCGACTCAGCACTCATTACTCAGGACTCTTGAGGGGCATTAGTCATTATTTAGTTTTTTGTAAGATGTCAGACTTAGAGAATTTTACACCTAAGTTAACAGCAGATGGTTCTTTCACCTTTGTCTCTCAAGAGTTTGGTGAATCCTTTCACAGCCATTATGGAGCTGCACAGGAAAGTTTTTGCAAGTTTGTAGAACCTACTCAACTGGCTACAGCAGCCCAAAAACCGGTCTTGCGACTATTGGATGTTTGTTATGGTCTAGGATATAACACAGCTGCTGCTTTGCAAACAATTTGGGACGTGAATCCTAATTGTTGTGTTGAAGTAATTGGTTTAGAACTGAATCCAGCAGTGCCACAAGCGGCGATCGCTCATCAGTTGTTCGACAATTGGAACTGTAACTATATTGATGAAATTTTGAAAAAACTAGCTTTTGAGCATCAAGTACAAACACCTTGCCTGAAAGCGAAGCTATTGATTGGCGATGCTAGAACTACGATCGCGCTAGTACGTCAGTCGGGTTTCTGGGCAGATGCAATTTTCCTCGATCCCTTTTCACCACCACAGTGTCCTCAATTATGGACTGTTGAATTTATTAAACAACTCTCATTGTGTTTACATCCAGATGGTTTATTAGCGACCTATTCTTGTGCTGCTGCTGTACGTACAGCACTTTTGTCTGCTGGTTTGGTTATATCTTCTACCCCACCCGTAGGAAGGCGATCGCCTGGTACTGTGGCAACACATTCTCAAAATGCTGAGTCTAAAGACGACTCCCTACTCACTACCCTTTCAGAAGTTGAAAAAGAACACTTGCTAACTCGTGCTGCTATTCCCTATCGCGATCCTCAATTGAGCGATCCAACTGAAGTCATAGTCAGGCGGCGACAACAAGAGCAAGAAACCTCTTGCCTAGAACCTTCCTCTCATTGGCGAAAAAGGTGGTTATTGGGAACACAAGGTAGGGATTTTATGGGAACTAGTTTGTAGTTTGATTACAATATCATACAATATGCTACGTCTATGGACTGCAAGCCTAATTCAACGAGTTTTTACGAGTCAAATAGCTTAGCTATATGTTAGTATTCAATATTACATCATATTTTACGGTACTAGATTATTCCTATAACTGAATAAAAAAATTATATCTAAATGATTACTATAAAGACTTGAAACTCAAAATCCGATATTTTGATATAAAGTGTTCAATTACAACGGTTTCTGACGCCACAAGGCTAAAAAATCTCCGTAAAAAACCTGATTTAACATTTGTGATAATTTATAATACTGGAATTAAAAGCAAAAAATTTGACAACAAGATACATCTTGTTCGTAACATAAAAGATACATGCTGCGAAAAATTCAATCCGCAGCTTGACATCATCCATAATCCATATCGAAATTCTGACTCAGATACAGTCAAATCTTAAATTTGTTTTTAAAATCTAACGCTGTTAACTAACTTGTGCAAAAACTTGGAGTGCCTTTGTGATTCAATGGAAATCCAACCATACAGGCTTTACAGAAAAAATTGTTAATGGGTCAAACCCCATTAGCACAGTGAAGAGTATCGGTTCAAATCATGCTGTAGAATCGCAAAATGCGGAAGGTTATTCTTTAGGCTTATCTCAAGGAGACCTTATGCTTGAAGATAGGCAAGCAATGTTTTCTTGGATAAAATCTGATGTTAATTGTGATGAAGATTCATTGGTCTCTAGAACACTACAAGCCAAAGGTTCTAAAGTGAATGGGTTTGATTTAGATCCACCGAAGGTTTTAGTTGTTGACGATCATGCCGCCAGCCGGATGACTGCTGTTGCCCTCTTGGGGATGGAAGGATATGAAGTGATTGAGGCGGACAGTGGGTCTATTGTTGTGGGATTGGTAACTCAAAAACAACCAGATTTGATTTTGCTGGATGTGATGATGCCAGGAATGGATGGATTTGAAGTGTGCCAATTGCTTAAACAGGATGAGCAGACTAGGCTAATCCCAGTAATTTTTATTACAGCGTTAAATGACAGGCGATCACGTATTCGGGGAATTGAAGTTGGGGCAGATGATTTTCTCACCAAACCCTTCGATCGGGTGGAACTCGCAGCGCGTGTAAAGTCCTTGGTGCGGCAGAAGCGTATGAACGAAGATTTAGATCATGCCGAACAAGTACTGTTTTCCATTGCTATGTCTATCGAAAGTCGCGATCCCAATACAGGCAACCATTGCGAACGTCTAGTAAAACTGGGACAAGTTTTTGGTGAATACCTCAACCTCACACGCTATCAAATTCGAGATTTAATGTGGGGTGGTTATCTCCACGATATTGGTAAAGTGGGTATTCCCGATGCTGTGCTGCTAAAAAAAGGCAAACTCACCCCCGAAGATTGGCAAATTATGCAGCAGCACGTTTTGATTGGAGAAAAAATCTGCCAACCACTACGCAGTATGCGCGGTGTAGTTCCGATTATTCGTCATCACCACGAACGTTGGGATGGCTCAGGCTACCCCGATCGACTCAAGGGAGATGATATTCCCTACCTGGCGCAGGTATTTCAGTTAATTGATATTTATGATGCCCTAACTAGCGAACGACCTTACAAAAGAGCTTTTACTTCAACAGAAGCCCTTTTAGTGATGCAAGAAGAAGCTGATTCTGGTTGGCGTAACCCCAAACTAATGCAGCAGTTTGCAGAGTTTATTTGCTCTTGTCAGGAAAATGGGAAAAGTGGGCAGTAGGGAGTAATGATTTATAGCTGCTGTAATAAACGCTAATTTGCATTATTATAATCTCTGCTTTTTATGAGTAGAATTTATACCAACTCCTGAATTCTGACTTTTTTGATATTTTCAGTCTTCTATGATTAGCTGGTATGATTTGAGCCGAGATTTTAAAGTACTAACAGCACTAATCACAATTTCACTGATAGCTGATAGCTAATTATGGTAGTTGTAGCAATTTTAGCGGCGGGACGCGGCACACGGATGAAATCACGCTTACCCAAGGTTTTACATTCTTTAGGTGGGCGATCGCTAGTAGAGAGAGTTCTCAAAAGTGTAGAACCACTTTCGCCCTCACGGCGAATCCTGATTGTGGGATATCAGTCCGAGGAAGTGCAAGCCGCCATGCACTCGATTCCCAGTTTGGAGTTTGTCGAACAAACTGTGCAATTAGGGACAGGTCATGCTATCCAGCAATTACTTCCTCACTTGGAAAATTACACTGGAGATTTGCTGGTACTTAATGGCGATCTACCGTTAATACGCAGCGAAACTCTTCTTCAGATGTTACAAACTCATGTCCAAAATCAAAACGCTGCCACTATTCTCACCTCGCATCTACCCGATCCCACAGGCTACGGGCGCGTTTTTTGTAACGATGAAAATATTGTGCAGCAAATAATCGAACACAAGGATTGTACGGCTGCTCAACGAGAAAATCAGCGGATTAATGCTGGAGTTTACTGCTTTCGCTGGCCAGATTTAGCAAAGGTGCTTCCCCACCTAGAGGCAAACAATGCCCAAAAAGAATACTATCTTACCGATGCCGTGACTCAGGTAGGACAAGTAATGGCAGTGGATGTGGAAGATTACCAAGAAATTCTTGGCATCAACGATCGCTTGCAACTGGCAACAGCATCCGAAATTTTGCAAAAACGAGTCAAGGAAAAATGGATGCTGGCGGGTGTCACTCTCATCGACCCCACCAGCATCACCATTGATGAAACAGTGGATTTGCAACCAGATGTAATTATTGAACCCCAAACTCACCTGCGGGGAAATACGGTAATTCAAACCGGAAGTCACATCGGGCCGGGGAGTTTAATTGAAAATAGTCAATTAAGTGAAAATGTTACAGTGCAATATTCAGTAGTCATAAATAGCACCGTGCAAGCCGGAAGCCGAATTGGCCCTTATACTCATTTGCGCGGTCAGGTACAGGTGGGTGCTGGTTGCCGTGTGGGGAATTTTGTGGAATTAAAAAATACGCAATTAGGCGATCGCACCAATGCAGCCCATTTGTCATATATAGGTGATACTGTTGTCGGCAATCAGGTGAATATTGGTGCTGGTACAATTACTGCCAACTATGACGGCGTAAAGAAACATCGTACCAAAATAGGCAATCGCACCAAGACTGGTGCCAATAGCGTTTTAGTGGCTCCGCTCACTTTGGGAGATGATGTCTACATTGCAGCTGGTTCTACTGTGACAGAAGATGTGCCTGATGATTCTCTGGTAATTGCTCGTAGTCGTCAGGTGGTGAAACCAAGTTGGCAAAGGAAAAGTTAGGAATGTAATTCTAATTCTTCTTTCTGTTTCTGCTTCAGGAGAATACCACCTTCTTTTACAGGCAACCTTCGGTTGCCTGTAACCTTCTTCATATAATGATTATTATTACTGCAACAGGGAATATTTAATTTCCTGAAATTCATGTCTGAAAAGAGCCTTGGTGAATTCCACTCTTATCTAGGTTCGTCAATATTTAGATGCGTTTGCCCAGGTGATTCAAGTTAAACGTACAGATGTTGGTTACTATAATTTTGATTATTGTACTTACAGAGAAAATCAATTATTTTACACTTTAGTGAATGTTTCAAATAACTCTAGTCTAAGTATGTAAACTCTTAGGTATTATCTAAATTTTTGTACTATTAATTTAAGTATTCAGTGTTTATCCTCTTAAGTGTAAGATATCAGTTTCTGTATAATAAACAGTTAGCAGTCTCCGCACAGAGTCTTTGCACTCGTTCTTTGAGGTTATGGATGAGTCCACACTCAGAAAATTTCTGTTGTGGCAGTAGTTCGAGATGCTTTGCAAAGTATTAAAGCACTCAGTGGTGCTATCCAGCTAACACGTCATGGCAACGGACGATCAAAAGCGTTTGGTGCTGAGTTCGAGGTTACTTGCTGCCGCTGCATTTTGCCGTTAGCCTACAAAGCTTTCTGGGTATTCTCTGCCTGCAAAATATTTTAAGGCATTCATCCTTGTGCATTTCCACTATTTAGCGTCTTTTGTAACACAGAGAAACAAAAATGTTAGCAATTAGTAAGACTTCCAAAAGGCTATTGTCTGCCAGTGTACCATTTTTATCTACTTTTACCATTATTTTTCTGACAGCATCTCTAGTTAAAGCAGCTGATCTTGGAGGAGTAGACCTGTCAACTGCTCTATTTGGTAACGAAAAGCGCTTTAAATTTACTGGTGCTTATATTTCGGATGATTATTACAAAGCAACAGGTGGTGTGAATGGCTATCATGGAGGAATAGACATAGGGGCACCAATAGGAACCGAAGTTAAGACTCTTGTTTCAGGCAAAGTAGTTTTAGTAGATATGCATTGGGGATTATTAACTATTCAAGATGCTAATGGTATAAACCACATCTATAAACACTTAAGTCAGGTTCTAGTTAGTCAAGGGAGTTCTGTAACTGCTGGTCAAAAAGTTGCAAAAACAGGCATTACAGCAGCAGATGCAGCTCATTTCCACTATGAGATTACTCGTAAGGATTATGTTTATGGTGCTCTACAAATTCCAACTAAAAAAACAAAAGAGGAAGCAAGGCAACGTACCTATAATCCCTTTAAAAATTACTGGGCAATGAGACGCATTTAACTCAATGCTCCACAGCAAGGCTTGCTAGTTTTGCTGTGGAGTTATTGCAGGGTAACGATCGTATACGCTCCAGCGTTTTGCGTTGTCCGTAACGTAATTTACCTTTCTCTACTATCTTTCTGGGAAAAGGTAGAATAATATATCTCTCTTCTGTCACTTTCCGGGAGGGCGATCGCTAGAAGCCTCATGAGGCAGTCAATACAAGCTATACTATTAGAAAAAATGGGTCTTGTATTTGTTATTAGAAAAGAATCGCGCGATCGCTTGTTATACAAAAGCTCTAGAATTCAGAAATGGCAAATGTTTTCGGAGAGTGACAGAAGAGGGATATAGGACTAATATTTGATTTCTGAAAAAGCTCGGTACAACTCGAAAAGCCTAATTCCCTACTTCCCACTCCCCGCCTACGTAAATAATTTCAAAAATCAAATACGATTCCTATAGCTGATATAGCAATCCGATTTAACTTGGAAAAAAATCTAAGTATATTTTGGGGAGCCATCCGCGTGGGCGAGTTTCCCGACTTGAGCAGACTGGCATTGTGTTATAGCAACCGCCAAGGCGGTTAAGCCATAAACTGGAAGTAGACCTTGATGAAAGCTCCAGTAGAACCTCTGGGAAACTGATGCCCAAACCTTATAGTTATGACCTCCGGCAAAAAGTGATCCAAGCAATCTTGCTTG
>NZ_JAVRBQ020000128.1:0-38491 GCF_034531215.2 Nostoc sp. ChiSLP03a | reverse complement strand
ATGTGAAGTTGCACATATCTTGATCCCCCTAAATCCCCCTTGAAAAGGGGGACTTTGATAGATGTTTTTCCGGTTCCCCCCTTTTTAAGGGGGGTTAGGGGGGATCGAATTCTATGCAGCTTTATAAAAAATTGGTATAAGCCATTGAATAGAGGCGAATGGGTTGACTGTGAACTCTTACTTCCATTCTAGATTTATTTGCTAATATTTGTGAAATACTTTCGCTTTTTTAACGAATAATTCACTATCTATTATATGGGTATTTATGATTGCTGTTGGCGCTGTTTAATCTCTGCGATCGGTAATAGCAAAGTATCTTCTATTTGCTGTCGTACTTCTCGGCTGATATAACAATCGCTATTTAGGCAATCTCCCATTAATTGATTAATATCGTAGTACTGTGTCAGCAATTCTTTCTGGTTTTTACTAAATTTCCAATCGTGACCTAAATTGCGATATTTAATCATCCATTTTCTTAATTTTTCTTTACTATTTCTACTTTTATCTTTTGTTATTTCTAAGAGTTCTTTCTGTAATATGGCTAGTTCGGAATATAGTTTTGGGAAATATTCAAAGAAGTTAATATTGTCAAATAATAAATTTTTATTCAGGTGTAGTGCTAAAAAAAGATCGCGATCAAAACAGAGAGGACAGTTAGAGGCAGAATAACCAACAGAAATAATAGTATTATCCAGGCTACAGGCTAGGTCAAGACTAATCTCAGGCATCAGACCAAGACCAAGTTCTAAGTAAAAAGCTCTAACTGCTGTTAGTTTGTAATTAGTATCAACATATAGAGATTTATTCTGTACCCACATTAAAAAATCCTGTAACTTTTCATCAGTAGTTATAAGGGCATCAATTTTCTCTTTCATCAACAGCAATAACCGATCTGCACTTGGAGCCATCCCAACCGCCAGCAAAAAGACTTCCTGCCAGCGTTTCTCAGTAATATGGCTAACAAGATTTTGCAGCGCTTCCTCTGATGACTGTCTCACAACCACAAATTCTCTCGCTGTGAAATACTCATGAAATGTCAGGTGAGAAAATGAGTAAATCCTTTTCGCTCTTGCGACAACTAGCCCATGATGATGCTCAATTGAACGCAAAACTTGCTCACTGTCAAGTTGCAATGCTTCTTCGTCAGTATTAGCACCAGGTAAATTACGGATGTATTCTGTAATGTATTGCTCTGCTATTTTTTGTTTGAAGAAATATTCACTCCCCTCAAAAGTAGTCAATGCAATTTTGCTGAGTAAATCTTCTTTGCGTTGGACTGATAGCTTTTTGTAAATCTGATCGCGTTGAATTCCCCGCTTGGCATCCCATTTTTTCAATAACGCATCCAGTCCTTCTTTATATAACTCAGAACGATTTGCAGGGAAATCTCCTGACTCTTCAAAGGCTAAACAAAGCAACGTCAGCAGCAGAGGACTTGCAGCAAGTTGTTTGATTCGGCTATTCTCTTCGAGACGTTTGATAAATGTCTTTGATTTTACAGCTTTCTTCTTAAACCAGTTATTGGCAAAGTTGGAAATTTGGTCATCGTCAAAATCAGCAACTTCTACCTCTGTGAACTTCTCAAAAATATACTCTCGTGCTGCAATTCGGCAGGTCATCACAAACTGATTTTTTGAGTAACGATCGGAAAACTCACGAATTTCTTTTAATACACGGTTACTATCTTCTTCTCTAACCTCATCCAACCCATCGAGTAAAATTAATGCCTTGCCATAGGTTAGTACTTCTCGAATAGAAGATATAGGATTTATCGTCTCTTCAGTGATGTATTGCAATAATCCAGGTTTGTTTGCAGCTTCTGCAAAGTTTTTGAGCGTGATAAAAATTGGCACACGTTCAGCCTGAAACTCACCTCCAAGACACTGAATTGCTAAATACTTTAAAAACGTAGTTTTCCCTGCACCTGGCTTTCCCAAAATCATCAGCTTGGAGTATTTTTCAACCGCTTCCAGTCCTGGCAATCGTTTTTCAGTAATTCTGTTGAGTCCAAAGAGGTCAAAATCCTGGCTTTTACACTGTTGTAATAATTCATCAATGCCTAACCGCCGCTGTCCAGTGATTTTATCCAAAATATTAACGCTGGTATAGATGTCATTCAACCCAATAGGCTGAGTCATATCTAGCACCCGCATTGTACCGCAACGTTCTTCAATGAGGGGTTTTATCTTTTCGCGCACCTTTTGCACGATCGCATCAATATCAATATCAATGCTGTTATCTTGATTTACCTCTGATTCACTGGCTGGTTCAGTAACTATTTCTTCCCACTCTAGGTCTAGCCTGTCGCAAATCTGGACAAAGAGATTGCGGTCAACAGGTTTACCTGTAAAGAATTTTCCGATCGGCTGGCGAGTTACTTCTAACTCATCAGCTAATGCTTTTTGAGTTAAGGAATAACGAATTAAAGCTCTTTTTGCTTTTTGGATACCTTCTGGAGAACAGGAAAGCGATCGCCCGGACATAAGCTAACCATTACACTTTTGCTGATTCTAACTACCAATTTGGCAATTCATCCTTATCGCATACACAAGTCACTCATATCTCAAACCTGTATTTAAGCCTAGAACAAACACTCACCTGTCAAAGTATGGATGTAGTTATTCAAACAATTTGCGAGGGAGTCTATGTTATCCAAGAAATTTCCTTCAAGAGATGAAGTGCTGGCTGTTGTAACACTGATTATGGTGATTGGTTCTCTCATTATTGCGGTTATCGACGAGAAGAGTCGCCCTCCATTTCTAGATTTAACCAAATTTGCTGTCGGTACATATATTGGATTGTTGATACCTCGGTCAAGGTCAAGCGATCGCGATGTCTAAGACGGGCTACGCCTACGCAATTAGCCAATAACAAATTCTTTCTTGGTGACTATTACAATCCTAAATAATTCCTCAGAGACAAAATCCCTGACAATTTCTAAAAAGTCAGGGATCTGTAACTTTCAATTCTCATAAATCAAATAAGAATGTTTTCTTCTCAGTCAACAGAAAAAAATAACGAAAAGCCTCTAGGAAAGTTTCATTTTTCTCCGAAGACAGCAAAACTTTTTCATGCGACAAGAAAAATTCACTCAGATGATTGTAAATTTTTGTAAAATTGATGTCTTCAAGACTAGAAACCTGATATCTAGATAGCTAAACTAACAAACAGTGCATCTGTACTGTTAATAATTAAAAGTAGATGTGGCGCTATAGCCTGAATGATCCCAGTACAACTTATCCTCAAAAATTTCCTTAGTTACCGTGATGCAACTTTAGATTTTGGCGGTTTGCATACGGCTTGTATTTCGGGTTCCAATGGTGCGGGTAAATCTTCTCTTTTAGAAGCAATCACTTGGGCAATTTGGGGTGAAAGCCGCGCCACTGCTGAAGATGATGTCATCTATTCTGGTGCGAAAGAAGTTCGGGTTGATTTTACTTTCAAAAGTAACCAGCAAAAATATCGGGTGATTCGTACCCGAATTCGGGGAGGTACTAGTGTCCTCGAATTTCAAATAGAAATACCATCTGGGTTTCGCTCACTCACTTGCAAAGGGGTAAGAGCAACCCAAGATTTGATTTTAGAACACATCAAGCTCGATTACGATACCTTTATTAATTCTGCCTACTTACGTCAAGGTCGCGCAGATGAATTCATGCTCAAGCGTCCCACAGAACGCAAAGAAATTTTAGCGGAGTTATTAAAACTCAATCAGTACGATGATTTGGAAGAACGGGCAAAGGAATCTTCTCGTCAGTTTAAAGCCCAGGCAGTAGAGTTAGAGCGTTCTTTGGAGTCGATAAAAATTCAGCTGCAACAACGCCAGATTACCCAAGCGCAAAGGGTGGAGTTAGAAGCCGAACTTAACCAACTGCAACAGGTGCAAGCTTTTGATAATATTCAATTACAAAGTTTGCAAGTTGTCCAGCACCAGCGCCAAAATTGGGAACAACAACTTAGCTTTATAAAGCAGCAATACCAAAATCTTACCCAAGATTGCGATCGCCTCCAACAAGAACAATCAGCAATTGGCTCTCAGCTAGCAGATTTAGAAAAAATATTACACCAAGAAGCTGAAATTAAAGCCGGATACGCCCAATATCAAAGTCTCCAATCTCAAGAAGAAGCTTTTGCTGTCAAATTTGAAGAGTACACTCGCGCAGGGCAAAATCGCCAACAAAAGCAACAACAGCTTACCAAAGAAATTCACGAAATCGAACGGCAACTGCAACAAGCCCAAGCGCAGCTAGAAGCTTTGCAGCAACAAGAGCGAGATATTCAACAAACTTTAACTAAATCAGGTGAAGTCGAAGCTGCTTTGTCACAACTAGCCGCAGCCCGCCATCATGTTACTTGCTTAGATGAATTGCAAATGCAAGTGACTCCCTTGTTGCAACAACGAGCAACTTTACAAAGCCAACTCGATCGCACTCATGCTGGTTTAGTAGCACGACTAGAACAACTCCAAAGCACTGAGAACCAATTACAACGCCAACACAGTCGCCAACCGCAACTGCAACAAGCGGTAATGGATGTGGCAATTCAGATTGAGGAACTGGAGAAAAAGCGAGTTTATCTGCAACGAGTCCAAGAAAAAGGGCAAGAAAGGCGGCATTTTATTGAACGTTTGCAAGCTCACCAACGGGATTATGAAAAACTGCTGGGAGAATTAGAGCAGAAATTGCAAATGCTGCAAAATCCTGAAGCACTTTGTCCGTTATGCGAGCGTCCTTTAGATGAACATCACTGGAGTCGGGTGGTGGAAAAAACCCAAAGTGAGTTAGAGGATACTCAAGGACAGTTTTGGGTAGTACGGGAACAATTGGCTGTGTCTGACAAAGAAATTCAGACACTCAGGCAGGAATATCGCGATATATCCCAACAATTGGCGGGCTATGATGGTTTACGCGAACAGCGGGGACAGTTAGCAGCACAGTTAGAAGCTACAACTGATGTGCAACAACAGTTACAACAAATTGCTGCTGAAAAACAGCATTTAGAGCGATCGCTCCAAGCTGGTGATTACGCTCCCGATAAACAAGCCGAACTCCGCCAGCTAGAACAATATCTGCAACAAGTTAATTATAATGAACAAGATCACGCCCTCGCCCGGAGCGAAGTTGAGCGGTGGCGATGGGCAGAAATTAAACAAGGGCAAATTAAAGATGCTACTAAGCGACAAGCGCAACTATTAGCCCGAAAACCAGAATTACAATCTCAAATTGCCCAATTACAAGTTAAAATCCAGCAGGATCGGATTGATTCTGAATGTGCTAAACAAATCGCGGCTCTTGAGCGTCACATTACTGAAATTGGCTACAGTTCCGAGCAGCACAACAATCTGCGGATGGCTGCAAAGAAAGCTCAATCTTGGCATTTGCGGTATCAACACCTGCTATCAGCCCAGCAGCAGTATCCGCAACTCCAGACGAGATTGCAAGAGTTAGAGGAGTCTAGAAGCGCCAGAGTAACGGAGCGCCAAAAACTTGGCGGCCAAATCGAAAGTATTATTGGGCAATTACAAGCAACAGCTAATCCATCTGCCCAAATTCAAGCTTTAGAACAGCAGCTAGCAATCCGCAGACGGCAACTCGACGAGCAAATAGCTAAGTTGGGGCGTTTAGAACAACTGGCGCATCAACTGGAAATGCTGCAAATTCAATATGAAGAACAGCAGCAGCAATTACAATCTTGCAAGCGGGAATATCGGGTTTATCAGGAATTAGCGCAAGCTTTTGGTAAAAATGGTATCCAAGCATTGATGATTGAGAACGTGTTGCCGCAACTGGAAGCCGAGACAAATCAACTACTTTCGCGGCTGAGTGGCAATCAATTTCATGTACAATTTATTACTCAAAAAGCTGGACGCAGTGCTAAATCAACCAAGAAAAACGCCAAGCTAATAGACACCTTAGATATTTTAATCGCCGATTCTAGAGG
Organism: Nostoc sp. ChiSLP03a; assembly: GCF_034531215.2. Classification (NCBI taxonomy): domain Bacteria; kingdom Bacillati; phylum Cyanobacteriota; class Cyanophyceae; order Nostocales; family Nostocaceae; genus Nostoc; species Nostoc sp. ChiSLP03a. The sequence goes on along the minus strand of NZ_JAVRBQ020000128.1, from coordinate 32,551 downwards.
AACACGAGCTTATGAAACTTACTCTGGTGGTGAAGCATTTAGAATTAACTTTGCCATCCGTTTAGCTTTGGCGAAATTATTAGCGCAACGGGCGGGGGCAGCGTTGCAATTGTTGATTGTGGATGAAGGTTTTGGTACACAGGATGCTGAAGGGTGCGATCGCTTGATTGCCGCGATTAATGCGATCGCTTCTGATTTCGCCTGCATCCTTACTGTCACCCACATGCCCCACCTCAAAGAAGCCTTCCAAGCCAGGATTGAAGTGAATAAAACTCAAGAAGGTTCGCACTTGAGCTTGTCCATCTAATTACGAATTACGTTAGCGCAGCGTTAGCGACGCAGGAGCGTCATTACGAATTACGAATTAATTGTATTTTACCCGTGCATCCAGACCTAATGAGCGGAGCTTTTTCGTTAGCGTTTCTGCTTGGGCGCGATCGCTAAATGCTCCAGCATTCACATAATCACCTAAATTGGATTGCTCCGCGACAGCGTTGGGTATATATTGTTGCACTTTACTCAGAGTATCATTACTAGAAATGGGAATTATTACTCTGTAGGGATTATTCGCAACTAATGTATTGCCATTGGTAACAGGTACTACATTGTCATTGGCAGGAGGTAATGCATAGCGATTAGTGTCAGCTAATACATAATCATTATTCTGAGTATAATTGCCTCCAGTTGAACCATTTAACCCCAATGCTTCCCAAGTTTGCCAATCTACATTTCCACTAGAATTAATTCGAGAATATTGCTGGAATGCAATCACAGATTGTCTGGTGTAATCGTTGAAAAGTCCATTAGGATTAGTATTAGAGAAACCCAACTGTGTTAAACGCTCTTGAACTAATCTGACATTTTCGCCGCGATCGCCTACAGTGAGATAATTTCTACCTGGTTGTTGAATACTACCTGTAGAGACTCTACGCACTGAGTCCAAAACTTGGGCATTAGCAATGCCATCAACAGGTAATCCATTATTTCGTTGGAATGCAATTACAGCTTCTCTAGTCATTGGGCCAACATTCCCAGTGGCATCAGCATTTAAATAACCTAGCTGCCGCAAACGCACTTGCAGTTCTCTGACTTGTTGAGTGGAAAGACTCGATCTTCCTGGAGTCGGAGAGGAACCCATTAGTGCGTTCCAAGTTTGTCGATTCACAATCCCGTTAGCAGTTATGCGATAACTTCGCTGGAATGCAATTACAGCATCTTTAGTAATTCGTCCAAAATTCCCAGTGGGATTAGTATTAAAGTAGCCTAACTGCCGTAGACGCTGTTGTAATCTTGTGACGGCTGCACCAGTTTTGCCTTGAGAAAGAGTAGGATATTGACCAACTGGCGAACGTGATGCGCCACCGATATTTCTATTAGAACTTCTATTTTGACATGCTCGTTGCAAGGCTCGTTGAGTGCTAACACCTATAACTCCATCAGCCGATATTTTATTGGCTCGCTGGAATTTGATCGTAGCATTTTGAGTCAAGCTAGCAAACTTACCTGTGACTGGGCCGTTAAAATAGCCTAATTTTTTTAAACATCTCTGGCTACTGCTAACTTCAGGCCCATTACTTCCTATTTTCTGAAGTGCTAAAACTTCTCCAGCAATACTCAGAAGCCCCGTAATCAGAGCCACAGACAAAAGACGCATTGCACCAAAAGTCGATAACTTTTTCCAATTTAAAAAATTAAAATTAACTACGATAGGAACAACCTTGATGCTTTCGGATGCCTCGTAGACTAAGGCAAGCTTTATTAAATGGCTAGCTACCCCTGTTTTCACTTGCTTTTTTTAAGTTAATAAATATAAAAAAGTATACCACTGACTATATGTAAGAATTACTTTTCGTATGATTCTTTACAAGTAAGTGTCCTCAGGAGTGGGGGACAAGGGGATAAATCAATTCAAAATTCAAAATTCAAAATTCAAAATTCAAACATTTTTGAACTTCTGCCTCCTCTTTCCCAATGACGGCAGTTGACGGCAGTTGCTCCACTTGGGGAGACCCCAAGACCGCACTGCCTCCTCCACTTGGGGAGACACCTGCGTACCCGTCACTGCCTCCCCAATGCCCCATGCCCCATGCCCTATACCTATTGTTCATCAACTTTTTCAGTATTACCTGCTTTCACCCAACCTTCTTGTTCGCTATCTTCCAAACGGATCTTTTGCCAAGCTTTATCCTCGCTTTCTGACAAAATAATAATTTTTTGATTAAAAGCAACTCCACCAATCTTTTCAGCTTCTTGATTTGGTTGCGATCGCAAACTCAAACCTTCAGCCCAACTAACACGTCCTCGGTAAGCTCCCGATGGTAATGGTTTGGATGATGGGGTAGCCTTTGGTGATTCTGTGGGAGTAGAGGTTGGGCTTGCAGACGATTGAGTAGATGTTCCAGGTGTAAGAGCGGGCTTACTTCCTCCAGGCTCAGTTTTTTTAGGAGCTTGGGCTTTCACTGAAGGACTATCATTGGAAAAAATGGGTTTGGCAGGGGCTATGCCAGTACGATTCATAAAATAGAGTGCAATTGCAGCACCGCCACCTACTAGCACAGCGATCGCTAAGAAAAACCCCAGTATAAACTTTGTCAAGCCAGACAACATAATTAAAACCTGATTATCAAGAGTCAAGGGTGAAGGTGAGCCAGTTATCTGCGTATTTTCCCCTCATTGAGGAGAGTGGTGTTTAACTGGCTCTCAAGGGTTACGAGTAGAGAAGCAAATCTGACTTTTCACGGGATCTGGAAAACCCCTCTCCAAACCTCTCCCCTAGAAGGAGAGAGGCTTTGATTTCTCCCCCTTCCCTTGTAGGGAAGGGGGGCTGGGGGGTTAGGTTTTCCATTGACTTTTCCACATGACGTGAAAACTCAGAGGCAAATAACCCATCAGTATAAAAATCAATAGTCCATAATAATTCATCATTATTGACTTTTGACTAACTGATTATTGTAGCTATGCTGAATAGACATCTGGTGAAATTAAATATGCGTTATCCAAAATCTTTGTAGAGACGTAAGCACTCCTGCGTCTCTACATTTTTTTGGGTTCACGTAGTGCGCCGGAGGCGTTCGCTCAAAGGATTGTGTTTAGATGCTAAACGCGCTCTCCCAGCAGCAGCCCATTCTTGGAGTTGCTGAATTTGCTCTACGGCAGTTCGTGCTAAGGGTATGATTTGGCTAGCTGCTTCTAAAATGTCGTCGGTAGCAAAATCGCGGTTTTGGCTAAATCCAATATGCATCGCTTCAATTAAAGTTTGCTCAATCTCAGCCCCAGAAAAATCAGGGGTTTCATAAGCTAGCCTGTCGATGTCATAACTTTTCAAATTATGAGGGCGCAGTCGGGATAAATGAACATCATAAATTGCTTTTCTCTCTTCTTGAGTAGGCAAACCCACAAAGAAAATTTCATCAAATCGCCCTTTGCGGAGCATTTCCGGCGGTAAAGCTTGAATGTCGTTGGCGGTGGCGACAACAAACACGGGTGAGCTTTTTTCGGCTAGCCAATTAATAAAAGTACCAAACACACGGCTGGCTGTTCCGGCATCACCTTTGCTACCAAGCCCTGCAAAGGCTTTATCTATTTCATCAATCCATAAAATACAGGGAGCGAGGGCTTCAGCTACTTGAATCATTTGGCGAGTGCGAGATTCTGATTCACCCACCAAACCACCAAATAACCTGCCCACATCCAAACGTAGCAGGGGTAAATGCCAATGATGAGCGATCGCTTTTGCTGTTAACGATTTACCAGTTCCTTGAATACCTACCAACATTAAACCACGGGGGTGCGGTAATCCGTACTGTCGCGCTCGATCTGTAAATGAACCTCCCCGCCGAATCAACCAATCTTTCAAGTTATCCAGTCCGCCAATATCAGAAATTTGCTCAGTGGCGGGGTAGAAGTCCAGGATTTGGGTTTGGCGGATAGTTTGGCGCTTTTCTTCCAAAACCAGCTCCACGTCTTCTGGTCGCAATTCTCCGTGGGTTGCGATCGCTTTTGCCAAAACGCGGCGAATCCGTTCCATCGAAAGTCCTTGACAAGAGCGCACCAAATCATCTAAAACTTTTCCAGAAAGGGAGTTACCAGTACTTTGTAGTAAGCGATCTACCTCAGTTTTAATTTCTGAGGCGGCTGGTAAGGGAAACTCGACAACTGTCAGCACTTCGGTTAAGTCGTCAGGGATGGCGATGCGCGGTGACAGTAGAACAATATTTTTTGGTTGCGATTTGAGAAGTCTGGACAGATTGCGGAGTTTGCGAGCGATCGCCACATCTTCTAAAAAGCGATGATAATCTCGTAAAATCATTACCGCAGGTGCGGAAGCTGGTAATTTTTCAATAAATTCCAAAGCTTGCAACGGGTTACGCCGCCCAAACCCAATATCATTGGGGTTTCCCTGGTAGCCATCGACAAAATCCCAAGTATAGACTGGGCGATTACCCTGGTTGCTTGCTTCTTCCCGGATAGCTGCTTCTACCCGTTCTTCCTCGTATGTAGGAATATAAATCAAGGGATAGCGGGCGCGTAGCAGCAGTTTAAACTCTTCACGGAAGTTCATATATATGTTATTGGTTAGTTTCTCTTGAACGCAATGTACAACTTTCTTGGTTCAGAAAGCGAATGAGTAATCAGCAAGAACAATACAATATTGCTTTTCTCGTTCAGCAACTATGCACAAGTTAAGATAATGCTGTTCTTAAACAGACTGCTAATTTAAAATTAAAAACCTAGTAATTTATAAAAATAATTAATATTTTTTATAACGTAATCTTTGGAAAATAGGTGATTGAATGTTACTTGAAGCAAGAGCTTGTGAAAATTATGATTGACTTAGTTTTAGTAATTGATAAAATACAACAATTTTTGATATCTTTTGGATAGAAATATGAATATCAACTCATACCGAAAGTTTTAATAAAATATAAAACAATAAGCCTGTGTAGACAGGCTTATTTAGCACAGCCGAAGACTTAAGTCTGACGGAATTAGCAAATTGCTACCCCGGAAGTTGCTTTTTAAGTGCTTCTAGAGAAGCCCAACGGTTATCAACTGGAGTTTCACGACTATCAGAAGTATCAGGACTATCAACAGTACTACTTACAGGAATACCTGGACAATTGCGATCGCATAATTGGCGCTGCGGTATTGCCAAACACATCTGCTCATACAGCCATTCGTTGGGATAAAAATAACCATCAGGCGGTAAGCTTTCCAGCAAATCTTCCATAACCACTTCCCTTTCTAAGGGCAAGTCATTTGCCTGATTTGCAGTTTCATCTAACCAGATGATTTCCTTTGTATCAACCCCTAAACGGCGATTGTATTGCTGCAAGCAACGGTTGCAGGTACAAGTAATAATTGTTTCTGCCTGACCTGACACTTCCAGGTAATTGCCATGATGTTGCACGCGCACATGGCCGCGAACTGGTGTTAACGTTTCTAGACCGGGCAGAAATTCCTTAACTTGAACTTCCTCTGTTCGCTCCGATGCTCTAGTTAGCTGCGGAATATAAATTGCGTCCATAGGATTTGTGAGACATCCTCACTAAAATTTATCTAGATTATCAGCAATTATACTGATACTGAATCTTTATTTTATCCCTTAACAAAAAAAGAAATTTTGAAATTATATATGGTTATGAGTTTTCAATTAACTCCAAACTCCTGTACAGACGCGATTAATCGCGTCTCTACTGCTAACTCCTAACTCCTTCCAACGAAGCGGGACAAACAACCAGATGGCGATGTGGCTCTTTACCACGACTGAAGGTTTCTAAATCTCCAAATTCCTTTAAGAAGGTATGAACTTGACGCCGTTCAGCAGAACTAAGAGATTTGATTTCCACTTCTCTACCAGAAAAGCGCACTTCATCAGCTGCTGCTTCTGCTAATGCCCGAATTTCGGCTTCTCTTTTGACCCGGTAGCCATTTAACTCAATGGTGTAAGAGGCTTGTTCTTCCGGGAGTTGGCTAAGGTTTAGAACAGAATTTGCGAGATACTGAATCGCATCTAACACAGAACCATCAGCACCAATTAACACCTGGATTTGTTCTGATGTCAAATTAGTTTGGTCAATAGTCAACCAGTAGTTATCTGGTTCTGGAGAATCTCCGTCTTGAGATTGGGCAGTTTCTAAATGACCTTGAATCTCAGCAGGTATTCCAGTGAGTTCCAGCAGGGTTTTTAACCACTGCTGACCCCGATGCATCGGAATGTCGCTCATGATCCCCCTGTTGCCTTTTTCTTAGGACTTTTTGGTTCAAATGGTAATGCTTTTTGTTCTGTGACTGCTGCTTGTTTCTCTTGGGTTTCTACAATTTTTTGTAGTTCTTCCGGTAGAGGTTCGCGGGAGAGAAGATAAGTTTGGGCGGTTTGGAAAATATTACCAATCACCATATACATCAGTACCCCAGCTGGTAGGGGAAAGAACAAGAACATCCCAGAAAAGATGACGGGGGTGATTTTGTTAACTGTATCCTGCTGCGGATTGCCACCGCTGGAATTTTGCCCGGAAAGCATTTGGCTAACATAAAGGCTGATTCCAAAGAAGACGATCATGGCGACGATATCCCAGTGGATTGTGCCATCTGGATCTTGTGCGCCAACCCTGCCTAAAGCATCAATGAATAAAAAGCCTTTTTCTGCTGCTAATCCAGGAATTGTTCCTTGAATAGTAACTTCTCCTGGTTGCAAGGCTTCTACATTGCCCTGGGCATCAATTTTTATTCTATCTTCACCTTTAGTAACTTTCCAATCAGGAATCAGCTTATTTTCTGGGTGTTCTGCTAAGAGTACCTGAAATGGTTTACCTGCAACAGTCTGATACTGTATCTTGGTTTGTTCTCCCACCGCTAATTTATTTCCGCTGGGAATAATGGCAGCTACTTTAACATGTTCCCCATCTGCAATGTAAATATTTTGAGGAGCAGTGGCAAAGGCTTGCGGTTGAATTTGTTCGATTTGTTCTGCGGGAAGAATTTGCAGGTTAACGCTGTAGTTCGCACTTGCAAAAGGCGAACCCCGCAAGGTAGCAAACAGCGCTAACAAAACTGGCATTTGCACTAGTAATGGAAAACAGCCTGCCAAAGGGTTGCCAAATTCTTTTTGGACATTAACCATTTCCTCTTGCTGCTTTTGCGGATCGTCCTTATAGCGCTCTTTGATTTCTGCCATCCGCTTCTGCATCAGAGGTTGTACAATTCGCATTTTCCGCATGTTGCGAATTGAGCCAGCACTCAGGGGATAGAGCGCGAAGCGGACTATCAAGGTCAAAGCAACGATCGCTAATCCGTAGCTAGGCACTATACCATAGAAGAAATCTATGATTGGCAGCATCACGTTGTTCGAGAGAAAGCCGATACCAAAATCCATTATTCTGAATTCAACCTGAGGTACTGTAAACTGAATCTAATTTATCTAAATCATGAATTGTAGGCGACTATCTTTCGCTACGGATAGCCGCACATTATAAATGGGGACTGGGGACTGGGGACTGGGGATTGGGCTTTGATACTTCCATCTCCCTAATCTCCCCCTACTCTCATCACTTGTTGGCAGGAGCGCTAAATTCGGGATTTTTCGCAGCAATTCTTTCGTTTATGTAGTCATAAACTTCGCGAAACTTGGGAATTGCACGCAATTCCAGACGACTGCCGTTTTTTAGGGTGATCGCCATATCTCCCCAAAAGCCTATGCCACGGGGAACTTTGACGATTTTGACAATTTCTGAGTAAATTACGTCAGTGCGATCGCGTCCCTGCCAACCTCCGGTAACAGTAATTCGGCGATCGGTGATGCGGAAACGCAGCCACAAGGCCCTGACAATTGCCCCGACTGCTAATGGTAGCCCGACAATGGTTAGCCCAATCAGCAGGTTGACAATTAAATCCCCAACATGGGGGCCACCTTCATAATAAACATCTTCACGAATTCCCATCGAACACCTCAGCTTGTGCCAACAACTGCTCTAATTCTTGCAGAAATTGTGGGCTTACGCACTTAGATTCTGCTGCTGTGGGTTTGACAATGAATACTAGCCGCCATCCTGGTGATAATTTTGGCAGCAGATTATATAAAGCAGCAGTAATTTGCCGTTTGATTCGGTTGCGAACCACTGCCCTTTTGCTGACTTTTGTGCTAATTGAAATACCAATCCGCGTGCTAGCAAGGAGCTTTAAGTCAGTTGCTTGTGTAGTCTGGGTGGCAGTGTCCAAAGAAGGTTTCGTTGAACATAAGGGCTTTAAGGCTCTCAATGTTAAATAAGAGCCATGACGCCGAATTCCTTCTCGGAAAACTGCCTGGAAATCCTTGCGGGATTTTAGCCGATGTGTTTTAGGCAAAGCCACAGATGCTCTTTATCGTTCGATCTGTGCTAAACACTCAGACGGTGACGGCCCTTTTTTCTTCTGGCGCTAATCACGTTTCTGCCGTCTGGTGTCCGCATCCTGGCGCGAAAACCAGAGGTTCTTTTTCTCTTACGGCTAGTACCGCCCAGTGTTCTTTTCATACTCTTCTCCTCTTAAGTGATTTTTATAAAAACTCACAATCTCTAATCATATCACTTTGTTAGGGAATTGGGAATCGTCGATTGGTTATATCTCTACTCCCTATTCTTAAGTAATACTCAAAATCCATGTTCCCATATAGCGCAGTAGTGGTACATCGCCAGGGGAAAGCACTTGACAGTTAAAATAGTAAACTCCGCCGAAGGATGGGTTTTTCACGTTAGATAACACCACTTCGACTGGGCTACCTGCTGGTACTGGATCTTGAGGAAAAATATTGATCAGTTTACCTTCTTTGTCCCATTTCACCTCAGAAAGCGGAACTGCTTTGCCTTTGACTCGGACTTCAATTTTTTTCTGGTCAAAAGTTCCTTTGTAATAATCAGGGTAGGTAATGGCAAATTGACCAACTGCCAATTTCATTCTTTTGGCTGGAATCTTTAATATGTATCGATCCCAACCATTAGCTTGTCCGCCAAAATCTAATCGGAAGGGTAGCTGATTTTCTTGTTTGACGCCGCTAAACAGTGTAAATCCAGGTAAGCTTTGCGCCCAAGTCAAGGCTGGTAATCCAGTAACCAAAAAGCTAGTCACGGCTAAAGCAGAAAGTAAACGTCGCATAATCGGGCTTCCTCTACGAAAATATAAATCTGTGATCTAAAAATAACTGTGTGTTAGTATTCTTTACTAAACTTTACTACTGGCTTCTCGACAATGGACGTTTAATTTCCAAAAAAAGTGCCATCCTGCCTGATGTTTAGGCAATAGTAAAATTACTTAGTATTAAAACAAACGTATAGTAAATTTACTTCATTACCCTTATATAGCCATGATTTGATGGCTATATTGGGTCAAATTGGAACTAGATATAAACACAGTTGGGGGTTGGATTGTGTTTCTAAATATGTATAAGTGTATCTAAATTTGAGAATTTTGTTATAAAAATTGAGGTGTGCCATCAGCGATCGCCAGTTAAGTTGGGCTAAATTGATTAAAATAAGTTGGATTGGAATCGAAGTCGCAATCATTAAAATTTGATTGGGAAATTATCAAGCTTTCAAAATTCGGTCAATATTACTCTATAAGAAAGGAATACCAAAATTTCTCAATCCCGAAAACAACCTAAAGATAAAGATGCAAAATTTGGGAATCAATTTAGGATGTGCAATACATAACCCTGTTTGCAACTATCTGAAAATATGACATCTGCGAGCGGCAAAGCAAAAAGTCCGATTGGAGGGAACCTCCGCTCAGAACTTTACAAAAAAATGAGGCTTTGTCTAGAGAGCAAAGAGTGGGAGAGGAAAGATTCAAGGTTCAATCTACAAGTAAAATTCATGACTGATGTTCCTGCCTAAGTACTATGAGTGCGGGACACCCATCATCTGGACAATCGCTTACTTGGCAGAGATTAAGTATTTATCTTCAGGAGATTTCATGAGAATAGCAGTTGCTAAAGAAATTGAAGTTTGTGAACGTCGTGTGGCATTAATTCCTGACACCGTTGCCCGATTGGTAAAACAAGGTTTGGAAGTGTGGGTAGAAGCGGGTGCAGGAGAACGCTCATTTTTTAGCGATCCTGACTATGAAGCAGCAGGAGCCACAATAATCAGCGATACTGCCAAATTATGGGGTGAAACAGATATTCTGCTGAAAGTAAGTCCACCGCAAGAACGAGAAGATGGACGCTCAGAAGTTGATTTGTTAAAGGAAGGGGCTGTATTAGTCAGTTTCCTCAATCCCTTGGGAAATCCTGTTGTGGCGCAGCAACTAGCAAATCGGAAAGTCACAGCTTTGAGTATGGAGATGATCCCCCGTACCACCAGGGCGCAAAGTATGGATGCTTTGTCCTCGCAAGCTTCATTAGCCGGTTACAAAGCAGTATTAATTGCCGCCGCGGCGTTACCGAAATATTTTCCGATGTTAACCACAGCCGCAGGCACGATCGCTCCAGCGAAAGTATTTATTATGGGCGCTGGTGTAGCCGGATTGCAAGCGATCGCCACCGCTAGACGTTTGGGAGCAGTGGTAGAAGCCTTTGATATTCGTCCCGCCGTTAAAGAAGAAGTGCAAAGCTTAGGGGCAAAATTCGTTGAAGTCAAATTAGACGAAGAAACCGTTGCTGCTGGCGGTTACGCCAAGGAAATTTCCGAGGCTAGCAAACAACGTACCCAAGAAGTTGTCGCCGAACACGTCAAAAATTCTGATGTGGTAATTACCACTGCCCAAGTTCCTGGGAAACAAGCACCACGGCTAGTTACAGAAGAAATGGTGGCACAAATGAAACCTGGTTCAGTAATTGTGGATTTGGCTGCTGATCAGGGTGGTAACTGCGCCTGCACAGAACCCGGAAAAGATATTGTATGGAACGGCGTGACAATTATCGGCCCCATCAATCTTCCATCATCGATGCCAATTCACGCCAGCCAATTGTATGCCAAGAACGTAACTTCATTGATGCAACTGCTAATTAAAGACAAAGCTTTACAGGTAGACTTTGGTGACGACATCGTTGATGCAGCTTGCGTTACCCACGCTGGTGAAATTCGCAATCAACGAGTGCGGGATGCGCTACAAGCATCGAATACTCAACAACCAGCGGTTAATTAGGGAATGGGAGATGAAGGAGATAAGGGAAGGCAGAGGAGCAGGAGAAGAATAACAAATAATGCCCAATGCCCCATGCCCCATGCCCAATGCCCAATGCCCATTTATACAAGGAGTTTTGATTTCATGACAGAGGCATTACTTGCTGCTTTGTTTGTATTCGTTTTGGCATCTTTTATCGGCTTTGAAGTTATCAACAAAATACCACCGACTCTCCACACGCCCCTAATGTCAGGCTCAAATGCAATTTCTGGCATTTCGGTACTTGGGGCAATAGTAGCTTCAGGTGCTAGAGACACAAGCGTGTCAGTAATTCTCGGTTTAATTGCTGTAGTACTAGCTACAGTCAACGTTGTAGGTGGCTTTCTCGTCACAGATAGAATGCTGCAAATGTTCAAGAAAAAGGAGATTAAGGCGTGAGCGACTTTTTACCAACTGGCATTCAGCTGACATATTTAGTCGCTGCATCCTTATTCATTTTTGGTTTGAAAAAGCTGGGTTCACCAGCTACAGCGCGAAACGGTAATGTGGTTGCATCTGTGGGAATGCTGCTAGCAATTGTAGCGACAATGCTAGATCGGCACGTGTTGAACTACGAGATGATATTATTGGGCTTGGCAATTGGATCGGGAATTGGGGCGATCGTTGCCTACAAAGTCCAAATGACGGAAATGCCCCAAATGGTGGGTTTACTCAACGGTTTGGGTGGTGCGGCTTCAGCATTAGTCGCCGTTGCCGAATTCTGGCGATTATTGGATTCTGGCGCACCCGTACCTCTAGATGTGAACATTTCCATGCTATTGGACGTGTTAATCGGTGGTGTTACCTTCACAGGTAGTTTTTTAGCCTTTGCTAAATTGCAAGGTTTAATTAGCGGTTCTCCGATTACATTTCCTTTCCAGCAACCATTTAACCTCTTACTTCTGGGTGCTTATTTGGTAGGCAGTGCTTATTTAATCATCACACCAGATAGCTTACCTATATTCTTGGGAGTGGTAGCTGTTTCCTTAGTGTTGGGTGTGATGTTCGTCATCCCCATTGGTGGCGGCGATATGCCAGTGGTAATCTCGCTGTTGAACTCCTTGTCAGGTGTGGCGGCTGCGGCGGCTGGTTTCGTGGTGATGAACAATATGTTAATCATCGCTGGGGCTTTGGTAGGAGCATCTGGCTTAATCCTCACCGAGATTATGTGTAAGGCGATGAACCGCTCTCTCTTCAGTGTGCTGTTCAGCGCTTTTGGTACAGGATCTACTTCTGGCGGTGGTGCTGCTGGTGGTGGTGCAACCGATCAAACTGTCCGCAGTATCGATCCCGAAGAAGGGGCGATGATGTTGGGTTATGCCCGTTCTGTGGTAATTGTGCCTGGTTATGGTATGGCAGTTGCCCAAGCGCAACATAGCGTCCGGGAATTGTCAGATCAGTTAGAAAAAATGGGCGTTGATGTCAAGTATGCCATTCACCCTGTTGCTGGGAGAATGCCGGGACACATGAATGTGTTGCTAGCAGAGGCAAATGTGGCTTATACCCAGTTGTACGACATGGATGATATTAATCCCCAGTTTGAACAAGCGGATGTGGCTTTGGTAATTGGGGCAAATGATGTGGTAAATCCGGCAGCGCGGAGTGATGCAAGTAGCCCAATTTATGGTATGCCGATTTTGGAAGTAGATCGGGCGAAGCAGACGATTGTGATTAAGCGCGGGATGAGTACGGGTTTTGCCGGTGTCGATAATGAGTTGTTCTACAAGGATAAAACGACGATGCTTTTTGGTAGTGCTAAAGATATGGTGGCAAAGTTGGTTTCTGAAGTGAAGCAACTTTAACAAACCGCGAAGGGCGCAAAGGGCGCGAAGATAGAAAAAATTAGAGAGTTGGCTTGCCTTGGGGATGTTATATTCTTAAGGCAAGTTTTTTAGTAAAAATAAAGGAATGTTTATCCTGCATAAACTATTTATAGCATTCAGTATGATAGTTTCTTTGGCTTGATTACAGCGTACATTTTTAATCTGCCCCAGATTTCTATAGCATAAAAACCAGCATCTGGATTGTCACTTGTCATAGCACGTACTACTTTAATACCTGGACGATCATATGTCTCCAAATGTTCTTGATATTTTTTTAGTATGGTTTGAGCAGCTTTATCATCTATAGTAAAAAATTGAATCTCAAAATCGCTTTCTATAAAAGTCTGATCAACAAAATAAGTTAGACCACGAACTATCTTATGACACAAACGTTCTAATTTATCGGCTGATATTGGAATAGATAGATATTCTGGATAGTAAACATTTTTTTGTACTCCAAAGTTTGGATGTAAACCTATAGGTGGGATTGCTTCCCATTTAACTATTTCTTTTTTTATCTTATTTCTTTTTCTTTCTCTTGTTTGCTTTTCTGTTCTATCATTTGCATAGTCTGGATCTATTGAACGCAATACCTTATCTGTAATTCCGCTTGACTTTGCATCTTCAGGATCAATACACATACCTAGTCTCAAAAGTAGATCCTCTTCCAATCTGCCATATTCCTCATTGCATTTTTTACACGATGGAATTGTCCATCTTTGTAAATTTTCTGGAGTAGTATCTGGATACCAAGCAGAAGGGAAAACATGATCCCGCGTCAAATTATCCACATTTTGTAGACAATGTACACATCTTCCAGACTTAGGTGTTTTAGCCATTATTTGAGATGATATAGTAAATAATTATTTTAGTTCAGCATAATCATAGGCAACCTAACTTGTTACCTAATAAGATTGACATACCATTGTAGCGGACGCAAGTTGGAAATATGATCGTTACCTCCTTGAGATTTTGGTATTATGTGATCAATTTCCCATCCATGAGTAGATTGACGATTTCCATACTCATCTCTATTTATCAATCTTCCAAATTCATCTTCTCGCCAGACCCTTGGATCGCGATTTTGAAGAATAAAACCCTTTTCCCATACTGCTTGAATTTTAGTTAATTTGACGGCATTTTGAGCCGCTTGATACGCCAGTGCCAAGGAATAATGGTTAGGACTTACACTACCGAACATATTGTAGTTTCTCCTTATTAGAGTTAGTTTATAAATTATAGTATGTTTGTACTGAAACAGATTGGTAAAAAAAGCGATCGCCTCCAAAATCTCCATTGTGCGATCTCCCTCTCCTTCCTCTATGTTCTCTGCACCTCTGTGATTCGTTAAAAAGAGCGATCGCTCCTTTTCTTCCTCAGTGTTCTCTGTGTCTCTGTGGTTCGTTAAAAAGAGCGATCGCCTGCAAAATCTCTACAGTGTGATCGCTCTTTTCTTCCTATGCATCTTTGCGGTGAAATAAGAAAGCGATCGCTCCTCCTGTTCCTCTGTGTCCTCTGCGCCTAGAAAGGTTCGTTAAAAAAGGCGATCGCTATCTCTTCCTCTGTGTTCTCTGTGCCTAGAAAGGTTCGTTAAAAAGAGCGATCGCTCTCTTCTTCCCTCTATGTTCTCTGCGACTCTGTGGTTCGTTAAAAATAGCGATCGCCTGAAAAATCCCCACAGTGCGATCGCTCTCTTTTTCCTCTATGTCCTCTGCGCCTGGTGGAATGGTTCGTTAAAAAAAGCGTAGCCTCTCATAGAGAAGGCATCGCCTGATTTCTTTTTTAACTAACTATCGTTTGATCGGGATTTCTATCCAGAACTCACAACCTTTGCCAGGTTCAGAAACACATTTGATAGTACCGCAGTGTTTTTCTACAATAATTTGGTAACTAATAGATAACCCCAAGCCAGTACCTTGTCCAGGTTGTTTGGTGGTAAAGAAAGGTTCAAAAATGCGCGATCGCACAATCTCTGGAATGCCACAACCATTGTCAGTAATGCAAATCAGAATAGCATTTCCTTCTATAACTTCTGTACGTATCCAAATTTTAGGATTGCCAATTATTTTTCCACTAGTTGCTGAGTTCTCCAGTACATCGATCGCATTGTTGAGAATATTCATAAATACCTGATTCATCTGGGCTGCATAGCAGACTACCGGGGGCAATTCACCATATTGTTTAACTACCTCAATCGCAAAAGAATTAGTTTCTGGTTGCAGTCGATGTTGTAAAATTAGCAAAGTACTGTCGATACCTTCATGAAGGTCAACGGGCTTCATTCCTGCTTCGTCAAGTCGAGAAAAACTTCGTAACGACAAGACTAATTGAGAGATCCGCTCTGCACCCATCTTCATTGAAGCCAGAATTTTGGGCAAGTCATCATTAATGAAATCTAAATCTAGTGCTGCTACTTGCTTTTGAATTTCTCCTGTTGCTTTAGAATACTGTTTCTGATAAAGGCGCAGTAATTTAAATAAATTTTCGGTATGTTCAGTAACATAAGTGATATTCCCATAAATGAAACTAATCGGGTTATTAATTTCATGTGCTACACCAGCAACTAACTGCCCTAAACCTGCCATTTTTTCACTTTGAATTAACTGACTCTGAGTGTCCTGTAATTCCTTCAGAGTCTGGGTCAGTTCTTCTTTTTGACATTGAGTTTGTTCTAATAATTCCGCTTGCTGAAGTCCTACGCCTAACTGAGTACCAATTTGCATCAACAAATCTACTTCATCTTCTTGCCAATCACGGGGTTTGATATTTTGATAAGCTGCTAGCAATCCCCAAAGTTTCTCACCCTGAAAAATCGGCACAATCATATATGCCCTAGCCTCCATGAGTTCAATCAGGGCAATATAAGGAATAGAATCATCGATGCTGTAAATATCCTTAATAACAAGAGTTTTACCATTAGCAAAATCCCCGCCTTGGGTTTCTTGCAAGTAATTACTTGCATAGGCGTAGCCCGTCGTAGACATTGCAGGTACAATTTCCTTTACTGGTGTCCAACCTTCGGCTAAAGACTCAGCAACAAATTTGCCACTCCAATCAGTCCCGAATCGATAGATTGTCACTCGGTCAACTTCCAATAGCCGTCGGACTTCTTCTGTACTGGTCGCAAAAATGGTGTCAATATCAAGAGAGTGGCGGATTTTCTCCACTGTTGCAGCTAAGGCCTTCTGTCTTTCGGCTGCTTTCCGTTCTCGTTCGGCGGCTTTAGCCAGTTTTTGGGCTTGTACCTGCATCTGTGTCAAGGATTCAGCTTGCTGTAATGCTACCCCCAATTGAACGCCAACTTGGGCTAGCAAGTTGATTTCTTCATCTTGCCAATAGCGGGGCTGGGAGTTTTGATAAGCTACTAGCAATCCCCACAGCTTTTCACCCTGAGAAATTGGTACAAAAACTTCATTACGTGCATACTTACCCGCTTGTTTTCCTTGCACAAGAACGCCTTCTGTCACAGGCTGCGGTTTAACCATTGGTGTCCAGCCATCAACTATGGAATCAGCCACAAATTCCCCACTCCAATCAGGATAGAAGCGATAAATTGCGACTCGTTCCACTTCTAATAACCGACGAACTTCTTGAGTAGTGGTTTTAAATATGGCTTCAATTTCAAGAGACTGACGAATTTTTTCTACTGTGTGCGCCAACGCTCTTTGCCTTTCAGCAGCTTTGCTGATATCTGCTGCTTGAATCTGCATTTGTTGGATAAATTCCGCTTGCTGTAAAGCCACACCTAGTTGGGTGCCAACTTGGGTAAGCAAGTAAACCTCATCTTTTTGCCAATCACGGGTTTCAGCATTTTGGTATGCTGCTAGCAAGCCCCAGAGCTTTTGACCGTGGTAAATAGCAACGATCGCATAAGCTTTTGCTTGATATATCTCTAAAATTTTAATGTAGCAGTCACTAAAGCCTGAATTGTAAATATCATTACAAATTCGGTACACTTCACACTGAGTGAAGTTCCCACCCTCTGTATCTTGTAAATAGGTATCAGCGGCTGGAGGTTTAGCTAAATCTTTGGCACTACATTCGCTGACGTTATCTTTCAATTCCGGGCGTTGCGACTGTTGATCTATGAGGGAAACCCAACCCTCTGCCACTGATTCAAACACGAATTCACCACTCCAATCGGGATTGAACCGATAGATAGCGACGCGATCGACATTAAGCAGCTGCCTAAGTTCTGCGGTGGTTGTGTGGAAAATGATTTCCAAATCTAAGGACTGGCGAATTTTCTCAATGGTGATAGCTATAGTTTTCTGCCATTGAGCCGCTTTTTCTCTAGCTTTTGCTTGTGCTAGTTCTGCTGATTGTAGTTTGACTTGTTCTAGAAAATCTGCTTGCTGTAAAGCAACTCCTAGATGTTCGGCAATTAATTGCACAAACTCAATTTCTGATGCTTCCCATTGTCGAGGATTACCACACTGATGAATACACAACAATCCCCATAAATCTTTACCTTTGATCAAGGGGGCAATTATACTGGCACGTACTTGGAATTTTTCCAGAATCTGGATATAGCAATCACTGGCATTAACTTGATAAATATCAGTTATTGCTCTAATTCGACCTTGCTGATAAAGTTCTGCGAACTCCTCACTAAAGCAGTGGTCGCGCAGTTTAGCTGCTAATGCCGAATCCCATTCGGTTGCCACATCTTCATAAAGAAATTCTCCTTCCCATGCCAAATCAGGATAAAAACGAAACACGCTAACCCGATCGCTTTTCAGAAGTTGGCGGACTTCAGTGACTGTAATTTTGAAAATAGTTTCTATGTCTAGAGACTCCCGAATGCGGGCAATAACTCTAGATAAGGCTTTTTGTTGCTCATTCTGACGCAAGGAGCATGTTACATCTGAATAAGATTCTTGCCGTTCTGAATTTGGTTGTATGGATTGAGTAGTAGAGGAGTTTTCCATTCCCAGTGGGACTTTAAATATTGAAAGTCTTCTATTTAATGATTCCCGTTGCGATCGCAAAGTTAACAATTATTCCCTGGGAATGTCATAAAAACAATGTAGGGACGCGATACAATCGCGTCCCTACAAAAAGATTTTCAATTACCAGAAAACTATCGCCGCTTGGGAGTGGCGCTGCGGGTGGTGCGTTTCTCTTCATCTCGGCGACGGCGATCGCGCCAATCCGCCAGGGTTAAATAACCAATACCACCAGTGACTACTACGAGCAGCACTACAGCAAATAAAGCCAAAATACTCAAGAATGGACTTTCCACAATGCCTCTATAGTCCGTTACGTCCCCACACTACCATTGCAATTGACCAAGTAAACACAACTAACAACGCTACCCAACCTAGTGTCAAAATCTCCATAGTCCCACTTTTCAAATAATTACAAAAGGTTTCTAATACTTATCATACAGGGATTAGGCAGGCTGAGATTTTTTTATCAATCAGATTGTAACTTTTGCGTGTGATATTTACGACAAGGTACGTTTACACAAAAAAGACACCAACTTTTCTTGATACGTTAGTACTTTAAGCAACGATAAACAAATCTCCATAGTCCCACTTTTCAAATAATTACAAAAGGTTTCTAATACTTATCATACAAGGATTGGGCTGGCTGAGATTTTTTTTCAATCAGATTGTAAGTTTTGCGTGTGATGTCTACGATGGGGTACGCCTACACAAAAAAGACACCAACTTTTCTTGATACGTTAATACTTTAAGCAACGATAAACACGAATATAAAAAAGTAGCGATCGCGCTTTCTGACTTGATACTTTTGGGAATACTAGGGCTATGGGTATATATTTTCAATCCAGCAACCCCTAATATCATGCCGACATTTTTCAACTATCCTTTCCACTCCAACGGTTTTGTTCCCCACGGACATTGTTATCTTTGGCAAACTGGATTAGTATGGCTGCACATTATTTCTGATGCCACGATCGCTCTAGCCTATTATTCTATTCCCTTCCTACTGATTTACTTTATTTCTAAGCGTAAAGACGTTCCTTTTAATGGAGTCTTTTTATTATTTGGTGCTTTTATCATTGCTTGTGGTACTGGACACTTGATGGATATTTGGACGCTTTGGCATCCAAATTATTGGGTTGCAGGTAGTTTAAAAGCTTTAACTGCCATTATTTCAATATATACGGCATTTGCGTTATTTTATCTCATGCCTGAAGCTCTGACACTACCTAGTCCTGCTCAATTAAAAGTTATTAATCGAGCGCTTTCAACTGAAATTGTCGAGCGCAAGCGCATCGAAAAAGAATTACGCCTTGCAGAAGAAGTTGCTCAAAACTCCAGCCAAGCCAAGAGTGAATTTCTTGCCAATATGAGCCATGAACTACGCACACCTCTTAACGGGATTTTGGGCTATACACAAATTCTTCAACGCACAGAATCTTTGAGTGAGAAAGGACGTAAAGGAGTCAGCATCATTTATCAATGTGGTTCTCATCTTTTAACCCTAATTAATGATGTTCTGGATCTCTCCAAAATAGAAGCCCGGAAACTAGAATTGTATTCTGTTGATTTCTACTTACCTGCCTTTATAGATAGCGTGACTGAAATTTCCCGCATTCGGGCAGAACAAAAGGTCATCGCATTTCACATCCAACTCGATCCTGATTTACCAACGGGCATTCATACTGATGAAAAACGCTTGCGGCAAGTACTGATTAACTTGCTTAGTAATGCGATTAAATTTACTAATGAAGGCAGTGTCACCTTCAAAGTTAAGGTCATTAATCAACAATTAAATACTAATGGAAAAACTAACTACAAAATTCGTTTTGAGGTAATAGATACTGGTGCCGGGATAATCGCTGAACAAGCGCAGAAAATCTTTCAGCCTTTTGAACAAGTAGGAAATCAAAAACGACAATCTGAAGGTACAGGCTTGGGATTAGCAATCAGCCAAAACATTGTTTTGTTGATGGGTGGTCAAATTCAAGTACAAAGTGAATTTGGCAAAGGAAGTACTTTCTGGTTTGAGGCAGAATTTCCAGAATCTAAAGACTGGGCAAAAGTTTCTAGAGTGGTTGAACAAGGAACCATTATTGGTTATCAAGGACAAAACCGCACCATTCTGATTGCCGATGACAAATGGGAAAATCGCTCGGTAATTATAAATTTACTAGAGCCAGTTGGGTTTACTGTTGTAGAAGCTAGTCAGGGTCAGGAAGGATGGGAAAAGGCTCTAGCTCACAAACCAGACTTGATTATCACTGACTTAGTGATGCCTATATTGAGTGGATTTGAGTTGATTGATCGTTTGCGTCAGTATGAGCAATTCAAAGAGATTGCTGTTATCGCTTCCTCAGCTAGTGTGTTTGCAGCCGACCAGTACAAGAGTATTGATGTAGGTGCAAATGCATTTCTACCAAAGCCTGTAGAAGCTGAAACGTTACTGGAAATGCTACGACAATTTTTGCAACTGGAATGGATTTTTGACGTTAAGGTAGATGAAATCAAAAAAATCGATCCAGATGATTTGGATCGACCAAATGAAATGATTTATCCTGCCAAAGAGGTTTTACAAGATTTACTCGAACTGACACAAGACGGTGATATTCAACAAGTTTTGGAACTGGCTGAAGAACTTTCTAAATCTGATGAGCATTTAAGCATTTTTGTCCAGAAAATCGTCCAGCTTGCTAGTAATTTCCAACTCAAACGTTTGGAAACTTTTATTGTTAGTATTAAAGAGTCAGAACTCAGTAGTCAGAAAAAATGAGACGAACTGTAAAAGCATTTCAAGACTAGTTACTAACTAGTTATGCTAATTTCATTCTGTTAGCGATAGCGGGGCGTTTAGCCCATTCTGAATTCTGAATTCTGGCTCATGAATTCTTTTATTCAACAATATACCAATTAATTTGAGTTAAATTTCAATTGTTAATTCATCATGCTTAAGACCTCAGATACCGGATTTATTTTGATTGTGGATGATAATCCCACAAATTTATCTCTCCTGTGTGAAGCGCTTAATAGTGAGGGTTTTCGTTTTCGGGTTGCAGTCGATGGAGAAAGTGCGATCGCCCAAGCCGAACGCAATCAACCAGAGTTGATTTTGCTGGATGTACAAATGCCAGGTATTGACGGATTTGAAACTTGTCGCCGCCTCAAAGCCAATCCTGTTACCCAAAACATTCCGATTATTTTCACTACTGCCTTAGCGGATACAGAAAGCAAAACGAAGGGATTTTCCCTTGGTGCAGTTGACTATATCCCGAAACCATTTGCCCAAGAAGAAGTGATTGCAAGAGTACGCGTACATTTACAACTCAAACAATTGACTGAATCTTTGGAACAACAAGTTAGCGATCGCACCAGGGCTTTGCAAAAAGCCCAAGTCCAATTAGTACAGCAAGAGAAACTATCAACACTCGGAGAATTAATCGCTGGTATTGGCCATGAAATCAATAACCCGATCAACTTTATTTCCAGCAATATTCCACCCTTGCAAGAATATATTGCAGCAGTAACCGAGTTGCTTCTACTATATGAACAAGAGTATCCAAATCCAACAGCCAAAATTACCAAAACTATTGATAATTTGGATCTAAATTTTGTTCTCGAAGATATGAGAAAAATATTGAACTCACTCCACATAGGAAGCGAACGAATTCGCAACCTTTCTAGTTCACTCCGCAGTTTCTGTCGCTCGGATAGCGATGCCAAAATATCTGCTGATTTACATCAAGGAATAGATAGTACGCTAATGATTTTGCAACACCGCCTCAATGCTAATAGCGATCGTCCCCGCATTGAAGTAATTAAAAATTATGGAGAATTACCACAGGTTAAATGTTATCTAGGGCAGATGAATCAAGTATTTATGAACATTCTCGCAAATGCAATTGATGCCCTTGATGAAGCTATAATGGAAGGCAAAATCAGCAATATAATTCCTCAGATTAAAATTACCACAGAAATAGATTCTGAACAATTGGTTATAATTTGGATTGCTGACAATGGGATTGGTATTCCTGAACGGCTGAAAAAACGCTTGTTTGAGCCGTTGTTTACGACAAAAACTGTTGGCAAAGGTACCGGACTTGGCTTGTCGATCGCATATCAAATTATTGTAGAAAAACATAAAGGTATATTAGACGTGAATTCTCAACCTGGTATGGGAACCGAATTTATCATCAAAATTCCTACTTGAGAGCGATATTTAATTAATGACAAAGCTGCTCAAGCATTTATCATACTGGAGAGTAAGGAAAAATTTCCTTAATACCTAATCCTTAACTTCTATATAGAGTGAACTCAATTTTAGATCCTCAATTAATGGCAGAACGCATAGAATCCCTCAAAGCTGGAATAATTGGGGGATTCTCTGTGTGTTTGGCTTTTGCGATCGCTAGTCTGTTGAATACTTTCGTACTGGCAAAGTATTTTCAGACACTTGTATGTCTGCAAAGTGATGTTAACTGGCGCTTGTTGGTGAGTGGTGCAGTTGCCATTTTTACTGGTTTCCTATTTGGTGTCACCTACCGCTATATCATCCGCTCCGATCGAAATCCTCAACTCAAAGCTGGTGGCGTGTTAGCCTTTGGCTTGGTGCGCGGATTAACTCAGATAGAACTTGGATGGAATTCCCACAGCACAATTTGGCCTTTTTTGGTGTTGGCGGCAGAAAGTTTGTTATGGTTTGCGCTGGCTGCGATCGCTCTTGATTTCGCTATTCAATTGAGTTGGATTAAACCTTTTTCATCAATCTAAATTTCTGTAATCCTACAGCTACCTGTAAGCCTATACAGAAGGTTGTGGTTTAGATAAATGAAAAAAGCAAAGCTACTGTAAACATCATGTTTTGTAGTGCAATGTACACAACATTACTACAAAAAGATGTAATTTTAAACGCAAAGTATAAAGTATTACTAGTACTAATTATCAATCTAATATGAATAATAAAAGATCCCACTATTATCTGATAGTCGATTTGGAAGCCACGTGCTGTAACAGTAAAACTATTCCACGTCACCAAATGGAAATCATTGAAATCGGTGCAGTGATGCTCAATCGAACAACGTGGGAAATTGATGCAGAGTTTCAGCAATTCATCCAACCGGTGAGACATCCGCAACTGACAACTTTTTGCACCGAATTGACTAGTATTCGCCAGCAAGATGTTGACGAAGCGCCAAAATTTTTAGAAGCAATTTCTCGCTTTAAAGAATGGATTAATTTATTTCCTAACTATATTTTTTGTTCTTGGGGTAATTACGACAAAAACCAATTTATTCAAGATTGCGCGTTTCATAATTTTCCTTATCCTTTTACCTCAGAACACATAAATATCAAAGAGGAATTTTCTAAATATCTTGGCGTATCTAAAAAATTTGGCATGGCACAAGCTCTCAATGAGTTGGGGATAGAATTAAAAGGTACACATCATCGTGGCATTGATGATGCCCGCAATATTGCAGCTATTTACAGACAGATGAAAAACAAAAAAAACTAAGCTAAAATAGTTTGG
Organism: Nostoc sp. ChiSLP03a; assembly: GCF_034531215.2. NCBI lineage: Bacteria > Bacillati > Cyanobacteriota > Cyanophyceae > Nostocales > Nostocaceae > Nostoc > Nostoc sp. ChiSLP03a. The sequence goes on along the minus strand of NZ_JAVRBQ020000128.1, from coordinate 9,119 downwards.
TTTTATTATGCCAACCTACTTAGTTAATAACTTTTTTGTTACTTCTTCAGCTCAACCATCTTTAACATGAACGATCCGATTAGTTTGCTCGGCGACATCCGGTTCATGAGTAATAATGACAATCGTGATGCCTTGACTATTTAACTCAGTCAACAAATCCATCACTTCCTGAGAGGTTTCACTGTCTAACGCTCCAGTGGGTTCGTCTGCTAGAACAAGTGCAGGGCGATTAACCAGGGCGCGGGCGATGCCTGCGGCGGGCTACGCCTACGCTACTCGCTGTTGCTGTTTTGCTCTAACTCTTTGCTAAATCCCTTTATGTAAAATAATTACGAATGACGGATTTTTAAAGTTCGGTGTTTGTTACCGACTATCCATAGTAGAACAATTAGCAATACAAGCGCTTTGATCGTTGATGGCTCCACTACCTTCTTCACTTCCGTGGGGGTTTGAGGAGTAACATTACACGGAATCTCAACGATTTGTGTGTGATTAGAACCATTACCACTGGGAGTCAGATCGCATTCACCTTTATTGGTGAGAGACAAAGGTACATTTTCTGGAGGAACAGGTGTAGGTGGTTGAGTTGAAGGAACAGGTGTAGGTGCTTGAACTGAAGAAACAGGTGTAGGTGTTTGAGCTGAAGAATTATCGCCACTCAGTAGTAAAAGCAGAATTAAACCAAGACCCCCAACGCCGATTATTGGCCAAAGTGGAAAGGAATTAGAACTGTCTGGTACTAAGACATCTCCCGTAGAGCCAGGGAAAGCATCAAAAGCTATTGTTTCTCCATCCAAGGCTAGTGGATTGTTACTTAGCAAAGTATCTCCTGCGATATCTTCTCCTAAAAGCTGATTAAATTCCGCTGGAATCGCATTGTTGGGGCGTCCTAGTTCCCCACCTTCTTCAGAGTATGGAAAGGATAGTACTTCAAAAATCTTCTGTTGGAGTTGGTTCTGATCTCCAGAATTCAACGCATCCAAGCCTGTAGAGATTCTATTTAAATAAAAATTTGTCATCTCTGGCGAAAGACCTAGAGACTGAATCTGCTCTTGAATATTAGAAATTTTTGAGGCCTCTTCAAAAAGCAGTCGTCCGTATGACAATTTCAGGTCTAGTAATCCATTACGCAGGCTAACCGAGTCATTGACTCCTGAGTATGGTGCCCAGTAGAACTGCTTGGTTACAAGTCCGAGTCCTTCTACTGGATTGCGACCAAAAGATTGTCCAAGAAGGTATTGAGATCCATCCATGATTGCGGGAGATGCATTTCTCCAAAATGAGGCGTAAGGCACCGCAGAGAGATTAGGATTATTGCCGTAGAAGCTAGCGAAATTCTGGAAGTTTTTTTCCCCACCGGCTGCTCGGATCAGAAGGTTTTGATAACTAGTCCCATTGTTTAACTCCACTAATCGTTGGATTACCGATCCAGTTTTATTGCAGGTCAGACCAAATCCCACATCACATCCAGGAATGACTCGCATTTGGCTCAAATTCTGGTTATTAAGTTGGTACTGGAGATACTCAGACTCCAATCCTTGTTGGATGCCATAGCGTCCAACATTTAGCTGTGCAAAACCAGACTGACACGTCGTAGTGACTACTACTGCAACAGATGAAAATGCGATCGCTGTAAAGCGAACTACCTTCTCTACGAGACGCTCCGCGAACGGCGTCGCAATTCTTTGAACAATTGATCTAGACAAGATGCACCTCCACTAAACGACAGCAATTTACTTGGGTATTGGGGACTGGGTATTGGGTATTGGGTAATGAGAAAGTATTCCTAAATATTTATTTCTTATTCCCCAGTCCCCAGTCCCCAGTCCCCAATTCAACTCTTAGGTAAATAAATATTGATCGTGATTCCCGTACCTTTAAGGTTTCCTGATGAGAGTGTGTGATATAAGACCATCGCCTGGTTTGGTTGGTCAAAAAGATACCCACGACGTGTAGGTTTGATCTTCCCTTCTTTGACCAAGGAAACGAAGGCTTGTAGATATCTACGTATACCTTGACGGTTCTCTTTAGTAGTATTCGTATGATGCTCAATCAGCATCATAAAGAAGTCCAAGCTACGATTTTCCTGACCTTGAATTAGACTACCTTCATCTAGAAAAGAACTTGCTATTAGCCTGCTATTAACTTGTTTGACCTTAAATAAAGTAAAGTAACGTCCTTCTTTTTTAGGATCGTTGGCATAACAGACCCAGGAACCCTCTTTATTTTGTGTAAAACCCTGTTCAGCAAGGTAAGAAAGCAAAGAATTACTTGTCTTAGTTTGTGGTGGAGGTAATAAATCTTCAATGGGATCTAAAGAGCAAATCCTCTGTGTTGTTTTCTGTGGATAAACAGCAGAAGTCTGTTGGGTATTGACGCGAAAGGGCTGTGTTGTTTTCTGTGGATAAACAGCAGGAGTCTGTTGGGTATTGACGCGAAAGGGCTTGTCATCAGACATTGCCATGCTAGACATTGCAGCCAACGCAGACACTTGGAGAACGATCGCTCCAAACAAACGAACTATGATATTCATGTTTTTCCTGTTACTCTTAGTGACTTTGTGAATAATCGAATTTTTACTAGATCGAGATCGAGCTAGCAGTCCTATTTGTTAAATTTAAGTGTTTGCCTGATTTGATTGAGGTGGCTTAAGTTTTCACTAATCAAATAGGACTTTTATATCTAGGTAACTAAGCACAAAGAGAATCAATATCTAAATAAAACACACAATGTTAATATCTTATTGGCAAGATAAATTAGGCTTTTTGATATTTTTACATATACAAAAAACTATTGACATTGCGTCAAAACTTTTCTATTTACTCTTGTTTAATTTTTTGCCATCTTAAGAAGGTTTTATGCCTTTCTCGCTGGCTATGATGATTCCTAAAAAAGAGCTTTAGTTAGCTCTTTAGTACCTTATATAAGCAGAGTTTAAAAAGCTCTGTGCTTTGCACGTTAGGGCTTTTGTTGATTTCCTGGGTAGGTTGAATAATTTTTTGTTTTTTGAAGGTAGCGCATCTAACTAGCTCTTTCAGCATGGTTACAAATTGATGTATAAATAATATCTCCCTGACAGTAAAATAATATTACCATGAGCTTGAGACATGCAACAGTATTGTGGACAGTTGTCAAAGTTGTACACTATGAATCGCAACTACCTCTTCATTAAATCTCATAGCAAATAAGTAAAAGGCAAGCTTAATCTATGCTACACACTACTAGTATGAAATTATTAAATAATCGCAGTGTGTAAACTGATATTATTATGTATCAATTATAACTTTGGTTTAGATAAATACGTATAAAGAATAGATTGCGATCGCTAACCCAAGTGTTTACTTACCTTACTAGGCGATGTTTATGATGGTCTACGCCTATGCACCAAACAAAGTTAAGTTAGATTATAAGTATAAAATTTGCGATTTAGCACGCTATTGCTGTTGTTGCCACAGACCTTATAAGCCTGTAAGGCAGATATTTACGACTTCTCTAATACCAATTAAAAAAATATTTGCGACAAATAGGGCATCTAAAATAAAATCATAGCCTCAACATTATCAATCTAAATAATGTTGAGGCTATCAGCATAACAAGCGACAAATTCTGTCAATAATTGTTGATAAATAGAACTTACGCATTGACAGTTAAGACAAAAAGTACGTAAGTTCTAAATTAGTTAATTCAATTTAATTTATTACAAAGCACTGCGGCTAGTTAACGCATTCCACAAGAAGACTGCAACAATAGCACCCAGAACTGCTACTGCAATACCGGGAATACTCAAAGAGGGAGCCGCTAGAGCAAAGCTTCCTGTACTGAAGAATACACCCAAACTACCACCAATAAAAGCACCAACGATTCCTAATAAAATTGTTGCTAAAATTCCGCCGCCTTGATGACCGGGGTAGATAGCCTTTGCGATCGCACCAGCAATTAGACCTAAAACAATCCAAGCAAGAATATTCATTGTTTTTATTTGATAAACGTTTTTTAGTGACAAATACACAATAGCAATCCAAATATTGACATTCAATCTATCAACAGAAGCAATGATCGATAGCCTTGAGGATGAACGCTATTACTTCTCATGATGAACTCTCTTAATTGAAATGGATAATAAAAAAGTTCCTAGTAGGTATAAAACCAGGAACTAATAAATTTATTGCTTGATAATTGCAGTATATACCTTTTTAATAATTGTTCTCATCTACTTGAAGAATTAAGCTCAGGTTTGAAAGCAGCTACTTTTGTAGGAACTTGTAGAATTCTAGCGCTTAAGAGGTTTGTGCTTAAGGATTGGCATAACATTTGGAGTAAAGAGTAATTACCAGTACTTGCATGAATGTAAAACAAAAAAACCAAATGTTGTACCAATTTATCGTTCTTGCATTTCTCGCTGACGCATTGGCATAGCGTCAATTTGCTCAAAAATTGCTGTCGCTTGCACTGGTGTAGTTTCTTGGCGCTTAACACTACCATCTTTGCCGATCAAAATGACGCGAAAATTTTCTTTATTAACCCCAAAGCGATTTCGCAAATTGGCAGCAGAAGACTCATCTATTAACTGTCCGTTGGCATAGCTTTTATCTGTTGCCAAAACTTGAACGAGAACTAAATCTCGATCTTTAAAATCGTTTTGTTGCTGGTTAAATAACTGCATCTGTTGCTGATAGTTATGGTTATCAACAGATGGTGCAAAGAGTAGCAGCACTCGATTTTGCCATTTTTGGGAACTGAGGTTAAATGAAGACATTTTGATCGTATGGGTTGAACCTTGGACAGTACCAGCAATACTAACAGGTGATAGGGCTATAGATGCGGCGATCGCCAGAGTAATTAATACTGAGTTATTCACTTCGGGGCTTGTTAGGCTCATAATGACAATGACACGAACGAGGTTTGATGAAATGTCAGAAGCTTGGACAGACTCTTCTCAACTACAACAGTGGCATCAAGGTATTGAAATGGCTAACCGCAATAACATTTTCTGTCATTGTCGTAGTTGCAGCGATGAATGGGTGGATTCTGTGATGGATGCAGTTTGTAGTAAATGCGGCAGCAAAGATATTGAATATATCTCGTGCTGGCAGTTTCCAGATGATTGAATTAGTAACCAAGTATGTAGCCGATATAGCGATGTCTACGACGGGCTGCGCCTACGCTACTTTTGACATTTCCTCTGAAAATTCTGGGTGATTACTTTGTTAAGCTGCGATAATATTTGCTTGTGCATCGAAAGCGGAATTTGCAAAAATACTCCAGCTTTTCAGATAGATCAACGGTTAACAGTACTCATGTCAGGATAGCGATCGCCAGCTGCCACATTTTTTGGTGCAACTGTTTCCAGTCGATGCAACTCTTGTTCAGTTAGGGTAATTTCGGTAGCTGCAATATTCTCCTCCAAGTAAGTACGGCGTTTTGTACCAGGGATTGGGACAATATCTTCTCCTTGAGTGAGTAGCCATGCTAAAGCAAGCTGACTAGAAGTTACTCCTTTTTCGCTGGCGATCGCTTTGACTTGCTCTACTAATTGCAGGTTTTTATAAAAATTCTCACCTTGAAAGCGAGGAGAATTTCTGCGATAGTCATCAGGTGCAAGATCGTCAGGACTAGCGATCGCACCTGATAAAAATCCTCTTCCTAATGGGCTATAGGGAACAAACCCAATTCCTAATTCTCGCACGGTAGGTAAAATTTCATCCTCTGGCTCTCGACTCCAAAGAGAGTATTCTGTTTGCAGTGCAGTAATCGGGTGAACTGCTACAGCCCGTCGAATCGTCGCTGGGGCAGCTTCCGAAAGCCCTAAATAACGAACTTTTCCCAGCTTGACTAACTCTGCCATTGCCCCGATAGTATCTTCAATGGGGACAGTTGGATCTACTCGATGTTGATAATAGAGGTCAATTACTTCCACTCCCAGACGTTTTAACGAGGCATCGCAAGCTTGATGGACATATTCTGGTCTGCCATTAACCCCTTTAAAACCACCATCTTCAGTACGGACATTACCAAATTTAGTTGCTAAAACTACTCGATCTCGGCGATCTTTAATTGCTCTGCCTACTAATTGTTCGTTGGTAAACGGCCCATACATATCAGCAGTATCAAGAAAATTAACTCCAAGTTCTAATGCCCGGTGAATTGTCGCGATCGCCTCAGTTTCATCACGACCGCTATAGAACTCAGACATTCCCATACAACCAAGTCCGATAGTTGAAACTTCTAACCCAAGTTTCCCTAGCTTTCTGGTTCTCATAAAATAATTTCCTACTCAGTAATTGGTCTTAGAATATGACACCTTTCAGCATTATCCCTTTCCCTTTCACCAAGTCATCTATTATTAGAAGTATTTACTGATAAAAGTACGTTGATTTGCGGGTAATTGACATTCGATTTTACCAGCCGTGTTCAGAGAGCTTTCTAGTTTACGCACATTTATTATGTATTTTCTAGTCAATTACTAGCCAGTTGTAGAGAAGCGATGACCAAACGCTGTAAATTAGCTGTTGAGTTCTTTTACAGCTTTAGGTCAACAACTGGCGATTTGTGGTTGTTCTGTTCTGTTGATATCTCATTTAAACTGCAAAATACACAGTTGTAATGCCAAATTGCCAGAACCTTTGAATATAGTATCGTCACTTCAACTTGTTCACTTTTAGCAAAAGTTCGTTAAGCACGCACAATAATGGTCGGTTGTTACATACACCAGTCTGATTGTGATTAGTCAGAATATAGTAGTGCGAGATATTGCACTCTTACAAAAGTTAAATTCAGAGGTAAACTATGTTTCCTTTTTGGGGTAATCCATGTTATGGAAGCGAACCCATTTCGCACAAAGCTAGCTTAGAGCGGAAATTAAAATTCTTGATTTGGCTACGAGATGATTTAGAGTCTAAACTGGCTGGTCTTAATGCTTCTATTGATACCGTTCGTCAGCAAATAGAACGTTCAAACTCATCTACTTAGAACTTAGCTAATACAGCAATTCATCTCATCAACTATCTAATAAGCAGGTGATGAGATGAATTGCAAGTGAATTGACGACTATTAACCTAGTTAATTAATCAGTCCGTTGTAACTAATAATTGATTGCTGACCTACTCTTTTGGTTAAAGCAGCTATTAGTTATAACGGACTGATTCCTGTGAAGCACCTGCTTCATCCAGGGAGTTTCAAATTTTAGAAATAGCAAAAATGCTTGAAATAGTAGGCATTCCCATCTCTGACAGAAAAGTGCGTAACTCGATGGCTCCTGTCGGTCAAGGGATTACCAAGAAATAAATTATCCACTCTTGTGGGGTGGACATCTTGTCCGCCCAATGAACTAGGCTCTCGTGTCGCCTACCCCACAATAAAAGTTGTATATTTTTTTATTTGGAAGTCCCCAACAAACTAATAGACACACTTCCAGTTTTCCTTCGGCCCAACCCAAAGAATCCAGCTTCAAATCAAACTTTATCAATAACTTTAGGCGATGTCTACAACGATCTACGCCTATGCTTTAACTATTTTATTGTCAAGTCATCTCTGTGATTAATAGGTGTGAGCTTTGTGAAGGCATAATCTACACCGCTTGCCAATCACGCACCACTTCAAGGTTAACCGAGACCTGCCACTAACCCAGGACTGTGTTGCAGTCAGGCTCACCATCAAAAATTGGGATATTTTACAAAAATATTTTTCAACGGTGATTTAAGTACAACATTTGGGAACAATTTATGGAACTCAGATTTTTGTAGGTACTTAGGTAATTTCTAAGTATCTACAAAAAGCAGATAAACCTGTTCAAAATGCAGTCTGAGTTTCCCAAAAGGGAATAAATCACCAAACTGACAATATCTATAAAAATGCTTAATTCGGAAATTCAAAAAGACCTTCGCCATAACTTTACTGTCAATGTTATTGAAAGTGGATTTTTTGGTTTTGGGAGTGGTTTTGCTTCATTTTTCACGATTATTCCACTATTTGTTAGCACTCTTACCGATTCTGCATTGCTTATCGGTCTGATTCCAGCTATTCCACGCTTAGGCTGGCAATTACCTCAGCTATTAACAGTTAGTAAAGTAGCTCGCCTACAGTGTTATAAACCAACTGTAATGTCGTTGACAATTCATCATAAGCTTCCTTTTTTGGGATTAGCACTGGTGGCTTTATTACAACTAGAACTCAATCACCAAACTATCTTACTTTTGACATTTGCCATACTCATTTGGCAAGGGCTAGGCGGTGGGTTTAGCGCCACTGCTTGGCAAAGCATGATTGCTAAAATTGTTCCTTCCAGAAAGCTTGGTATTTTTTACGGTACTTTAGCAGCATCTGGTAATTTGATGAGTATTTGTGGTGCTGCGATCGCTGGTTTACTACTTAAGGAAATTGCTCAACCATTTAACTTTGCTCTGTGTTTTTTGTGTGCCAGTTTGGCAATGACTTTATCTTGGTTTTTTATGTCTAGGACGCGAGAGCCAGTAAATACCACATCATCAGCCTTTGAAACTAGACGTGAATTTTGGGACACTCTGGGTGTAATTCTCCGGTGTGATGAGAATTTCCGTTGCTTTGCGATTGCACGTATGATCTCACAGTTAGCACTGATGCCACTTCCCTTCTATACACTCTATGCCGTACATCAATATGGGATGGGAGAAGTTTCTGTTGGGTTAATTACGACTCTATTGATGGTTACACAAACTATTGCTGGATTGGTTTTGGGTTGGTTAGGCGATCGCACAGGTTGCAAGTTAATTTTACAAATTGGTTGTGTCGCCTGTGCATTCAGTTCGATTTTTGCTTGTTTAGCACCCAATGCAAACTGGTTTTACTTGGTATTTATAGGAGAAGGAATAGGTATGATGGCTCTGCAAAATATTGCTGCGGTAATGACCTTAGAGTTTGGCAACCAAGATCAACGACCAGCCTATATTGGTCTTGGTAATACCCTTATTGCTCCTGCCACTATCCTTGCTCCCCTACTGGGTGGATGGATAGTAGAGAAGATTATAGCTATGGCTGGAATCAAAGAGGGAAGCGCTTTTATGCTCTAAAAAGTGGCAGAAGACAAGGACGGATTAATATGATCGCCGCTTTATGTAATGGTCAGTTATTTGCTCCCTTTACGA